>CADEDX010000141.1:1757-13285 GCA_902826195.1 uncultured Bradyrhizobium sp.
CCGACACGACATCGCGTATCGTCGCCGAGGAAATGTCGCGGATGCTCGGCCAGTCGGTGCTGATCGACAACCGCGGCGGCGGTGGCGGAACGGTCGGCACCGAGCAGGTGGCGCGCGCCAAGCCCGATGGCTACACGATGATCTATGGCACGCAGGGCACGATGGCGGCCAATGTCACGCTGCGCAAGAACCTGTCCTACGATCCGCTGAAGAGTTTCCTGCCCGTGCATCTGGTCGGCGAAAGCCCGAACCTGTTCGTGGCCTATCACGAAGCGCCCTATAATTCGGTCGCCGAGTTCATCGCCTATGCCAAACAGAATCCCGGAAAGGTGACGTTCTCATCCTCCGGCGTCGGCACCGCAACGCATCTGGTCGCCGAACTGTTCAAGACTGTCACCGGCACCGAGATGCAGCACGTGCCCTACCGGGGCAGCGCGCCGGCATTGAACGACCTGATTGCCGGCCGTGTCGACGTGATGTTCGACTATCCCGTCTCGGTCGGTCCGCATGTCGATGCCGGCAAGCTGAAGGTGCTGGCCACGACCGCGCCGGATCGCCTGCGCGCCTATCCCGATGTGCCGACTCTGGCCGAACTCGGCATGCCCGACATGACTACCCAGAGCTGGTCTTCGATCATGGTGCCGGCAGGCACGCCCGCGCCGGTCGTCGACCGGCTGGCGGAAGCCGCACATGCGGCGCTGACGTCGGAACGCGTGCGCACCCATTTCGAAAAGGTCGGCACCCGCCCGATGACGCTGCAGAAGGCCGAGATGATCCCGTTCATCGAAAAGGAGATCAAGCGCTGGGGCGATGTGATCGAACGGGCGGGGTTGGAGAAGCAGTAGCGCTATTCCGCCTGCGGGCTGATATTCCCGGTCGCGGAAGCATCGACGTGGCCAGCGGGCGGGTCAGGCCGTCGCCAGCCGGTCGAGCAGGGCCATCATGACCGGCGCGTCGGGCATCGGCAGCACTTGATCGACCCGTTCGATCAGCCGCGATTGCAGCAGCGTGTTGCGCGCTTTGCCGATGGTTCCGAGCGGCCCGCGGAAACCGTGCTCCTCCCAGGCGAGTTCGAGCAGGCTCTCGCTGACCAGCGCATCGATCAATTCGTCCGCGGCGCGGTCGGTGCTGATCAAGGGATGCGCGGAGAACGCCGTCGGCCGCGGATAGAGGATAACCGGCTTTGAAGGCGCGCTCGCTTCGACCCGCTTCCAGCGGTCAGCGTCCTGCAGCACCCACTCGATCAACTGGTTTTCGTAGCCGACGATCAACGGCTGGGCGCCGGCGCCGCCGGCCACGTAATCGTCGAACAGTTTGCCCGAGGATGGCGGTTTGTACCCCATCCGGCGGAACACGGTCGCGACGTCGCCGTCGATGCGTCCCAGCGAATCCAGCGCAATGACGTCGCCACTGAGAAGGCTCGCTGTGAGCCCTGCGAACATGAAGCCGGAATTGGACTTATTGGGGTCGGTCGAGACGACGCGGGCCCGGCCGAACAACCCGCTCACGCCCATCGCCTCCCAAGTCTCGCCGGCAATGATCGCCCTGAGCACCTTGAGCAGATCGACCGTGTAGCGCGGGCCGCCGGCGGGCTCGGCAAACCCGCCTTTGACCAGGCCGTCGGCGATGCGGTCCCAGGAGTAGAGCACGATCGGCGAATTGAAGATCACCTGGTCGCGCGAAATCTTGATGCCGGAGTTGCGCGCCAGCTCGACCAGTACGGACGAGGAGGGCCACAGGAATTGCGGCTTCTGATCGAGCAGCGTGCGCTCGCGCACCATTTCGACCGACCCGGCGCGCCGTGCATCGAGGATCAGTCCGAACCGGCGCTCGAGCAGAGTGCGGACGCGCGCATTGGCCAGAAAACCTTCCTTCTCGCCGCCGGCGAACCCCGACAGCCGTTTCGGTTCGCCGAACCGGCCGGCGATCTCGGGATGTTGCCGCAGATAGACGTAACCGCCGGTGCCGGCGGCGCTGGCAGCGAGCAGTCCAATTCCAAAGGCCCGACGGGAAATGGCCATCAGGCTCTCCTTTTACCCGGATCGGAAACAGGAAGCTGCGACGCGCCGAGATCCTCATCGAGCGAACTTTTCAAAAGCTTGAGTTCGATATCGAGATTGCCGAGATCGGCTTCCTGCAGATTTGTCGCGTAGTGGCTGAAAGCGGTGTCGAGCCGGTCGATCAGATCGCTGGTCGCCACCAGCCGCGTCGTGTCGCGGTTACCGCTCTTTTCGAGAATCGCGTAGGCCTCGGCAAGGTCTGCCGCACGCGGCAGATAATAGGTCAGGAAGCGCCGCACCCGGTCGACGCGTAGCGGATCCTCCTCGACGGCGGCGAAGATTTCGCGGGAGATCCGCGCCATGTGCCGGACGCGTTCGGCGACCGCCTGCGTACGAATCGTGCTCACGGCGACTTCAAGACGGATCGCGAGGGGTTCGGCGCCGGTGAGGAGCTCTCGCGCAAATTCGATTTTGCCACGCGCTGCGCCGCTGGCGTCCAGCCCCTCGAACAATTGGCGCGGCGAGAGCATGAACATCAGCCCCCCGCCTGCCGCGACGCTGATGATGCTGGCGATCCAGAACGGAATGCCGACGCCGATCGCCAGCACCGGCAACAGGATAGCAGCCGCCGCGCCGGCCACGATCCAATTCAATCCTGACAAGGCCGACGGCATTCAGTTATACCCTCGCACCGCGCGAAAAGCCTGGGTCAGGCTCTTGGTGCCGTCGAACACCCGGCCGCCGGTCAGCCTGGCCAGATTGTCGAGCTGGCTGCGGTCGGCGTCGTCGCCGAACGTGACGCCGAACACCGGCACGCCACGCCCATCGGCGCGCCACGCGGCCTCGAACGTCGACATGGCCCCCTGGCTTTTGCCGTCAGTCATGATGACGATGGCCGGCAGGTGCTGGCCGGCATCGAGAACCGGCTTCATCTCGGCAAGCGCGCGTGCCCCGCAGGCGTAGAAGTCAGTGCCGTCGCGCGCACGCAATTCGAGGGTTTTGGTGAGCAGCGTGGCCTGATCATTGTCGTCCCCGCTACCTATCGCCGCCCACAGCACGCGGTCGCTGAATGGCAGCACGATGATCCGGTCCAGCTTGGACCATTGCACCAGCACTTCGCGGGTGCGCGCCGACGTCAGCAGGAATCGCATCGCTTCGAGCAGTTGCTCCTCTCCGTGCCCTTTCATGCTCCCGGACACGTCGATGCACAATGCGGTCAACGATGGCCGCCGCAAGGCTTCCTGGTAGAGCGACAGCGCTTTTTGGATCACCGCGGGCTCCGGCGGCCGGACCACCGTCAACGCCCGGCTCGGATCGAGATTGGTGGCGGCGTCGGCCTTGAGCGGGGCGGCGCGGCCAAGCTCGACCCGACGTGCGGTCGCCGCGATCCGCGCCTGGGTTTCGCCCTTGAGCAGGAACGCCTGCAGGTCGGCAAAAAAACTCTCGACCTCTTTGCCGCGTCCGCGATCGACAAAGCCGAGCGGGGAGTCACCGACGGATACGCCGTCCTCGGGATAGATCGCGTAAAGCGGTTCTTTGCGGTCGGCGGTCAGTCTGTCGTTGGCTTCCTTGATGACGGCCTCGTAGTTCCACATCGCCTCGTAACGCGCGCCGGTCCGCTCGCCCTCGCGGTAGAGATCGGCGAGCCAACCGCTCGATCCCGACGAACGCTCGACGCCGCGCAACAGGCCGCGGACGGTGGCGAGCACTTCGGGCTTGTCGAGATCGCCCGATTCGATGAGATCAGGCTTGCCGATCCCGGCCGCCAGCATGGCGAGATAGGCGGAGGCACCGGAATTCGACTGGGTCGCTGAGGTCATCAGGAACTTCAGCCGGCCGCCCTCGACGGCCGCGAGGACATCCTTTGTCGTCACCTTGGCGCCGACCCAGCCCAGCGCCTGGGCCTTGGATCGCTTGACGCCGAGTATAACGGGCATTTGCGCAATCGACTTGACCGATTTGACTCGGCGGGCGGTGTCGAACATATCGATCCAGATCGATGCCGCGGGCCACACCGCGTCGGCCTGCGGATCGTTGCCGGCCTTGAGCGCTAGCGCGATGTCCAGCGAGCCCTGGTATTTCATCGTGCAGGCGGCGCGGCGCGACCGGCAGAACTCCTGGACCATCGGCTCGAGGACATCGTTCTCCGAGCCGGACAGAATGGTGAACTGCGGGCCTGGCCCCGAGCAGGCGCCAAGCGCCAGCGCGAACAGCGCTCCGGCGGCAACGCGTAGCACGGCTCTGTTCATGTTGGCGACTTGGACAACGCGGTCTTCAACTGGTCGGTCAACTGCGCCATCCGCTGTTCGATCTCGGCGCGCTTTTTCCGGCCTTCCTGCTGGACGTTGAGGACGCCCGAAATCGTATCGAGCAAATCGCTGTTGGTCTTTTACAGCGTCTCGATGTCGATGATACCGCGCTGCGATTGCTTCTCGATCTCGATCGCCTGGGTCTTCATCATTTCCGACGCCTGCTTCATCATCTCGTTGGTGGCGTCGGTAACGGTCTTCTGCAGGTCGAGTGCCGATTTCTGGCGGCTCAGGCCGAGCAGCAGGATCATCTTCTGCTTCCACACCGGGATGGTGAGTTCGGTCGTGGCCTGCAGGTTCTCGATCAAGGTCTCGTCGCCGGACTGGACAATGCGGATCTGCGGCAATTGCTGGATACCGATCTGGCGCGCCTGCTGCAGATAGAAAACGCGCTTTTCGAGCCGGTCGAGCGCCTGGGTGGCATCCTGATAGGTCTGCGCCGCCAGCATCGCATCGCTGCCGGCGCCAGCCGCCTTGGCGGCCTGTTCGAGTTCGACCAGCTTGCCGCGGCGGAATTCTTCAGCAAACGCCTTGCCGGCGGCGATGTGCGAATCGAGGTCGCCGAGCGAGGCCTTCGTCTGCTCGTGCAACTCGTCGAGAACGGCGATGTCGCGCCGCAACGTTTCCTTGTTACGATCGAGTTCGATGCAGACACGGTCGACTTGCGAGACCACGTCGCCGAATTGTTCGGAGAAGCGCCGCAAGCGCGATTCCATCGAAGAGAACAGGCGGGAGAAAAAGCCGCTGTCCTTCAGCGAGGCGGGATCCAGACCGCGCGCCTTGGCCAGGATGTCCGACAGCAATTTTCCTGTGGTCCCGAGCTCCCGGTTCTGGGTCTGTGCGAGGATGCGGTCGGCGAACTCGACGACCGAACGCTGCGCGCGATCGCCGAAGGTGACGATGCGCGATCTGTCCGAGATATCGATCTCGGATTTGATGCGGGTGACTGCGGAGGCGTCCACCATGACCGCCGGGACATTGATGGTTTCGCTCATCACGCTTCCTCTCCTCAAGGGGTCATCCCCGCGGGCAACATGGTGCCGCGGCGGAGGTCTGGCAAGATGTCCGTCGCACGCGAACAAATCGATGGCGTCTCGCGTATCCTGATTTCCTGATCAGGTCGCGAGAAATCAATCTCGGGTTCAAAAGGATGGTGAATAAGCGGGCAATTTAATGCGGCAAAGGCGCCGTCATCAAACTGTCATTTGATTGTCATGTTCGCCGCGGGCTGATCTTCCACGTCGCCGCCAGAATGGCCGCGGTCATTACGCCGCTGAACACGGCGGCGATCGGGATCGTGACCGCCAGCGCCGCGGTGGCGGCCCAACCGATCGAGCAGAACGCTTCCGCGAATGTCGCCAGCCTCGACGAGGTCTGGCGGCGACGGAATTGACTGCGCTTGGCCTGCACGCGGAACCAGAGCTGGATCGCGCCCGCCGAGACGGTGGCTATGATGACGCCGAGCGCGGTGACGATCGCCTGCGTGAGCGAGGCGAAGGCTAGTGCTGCGATCAGCGGCCCGAAGATGGCGCCGATCGAGAGCAGCACCACTTCGACCTTGGCACGGATGACGTTCGACGGCGGCAGCGGCGCGGTTGCGACCAGGTCGGCGGCGTCTTCGCCTGATATCGTCAGCCAGGCGAGACCGCCGGCAAGCTGGCCCGCCGCCATCACGATCACCGGTGTGATCAGGACGATCGCGGACGAGGTTTCGGAAAAGCTTCGCCACAGCATCAGGGCCGGCGGCAGCAAGTAGAGCAGCTGCATCAGGCTCTGCGACAGCAGCCACGGGTCGCGCCGCAGCAGCAAAAACTCCTTGGTGCGCAGCGCCTTTTGACGCGAGCCGCCGCGGAAGACGGTCGCGCGCGGGCCGTGACGGGCCGCGCGCGCGGTTGCCGCGACGCGGACGGCGGTATCGGCAAATCTCGGCGAGAACATCGCCATCACGGCGCCAAGCAGCAACAGGCCGCCGGCGATGAGCCAGGACAGCACCTCGCCATCGCCGATCGCGGCACGCGCTGGCCACCATAACGGGCTGTCCACATCAGGCGCATACGCCGCGGCGGCATCCGACGTCAGTACCGCAAAGCGAGACAGCGTGCCGTAGGAAAGGATGGCTGCAATCTGCAGCGCAATGACGAAGCCGGCGCCGATGACGGCGGACACGATCTGCGCGACGAGGCGGGTGCGGCTCGGCCCGATCAGGCGAAACAGAAATACCGTGATGGCGATGGCGACCGCGGCGGCCGTGAGGCCGATCGCGACGACGACACCGAAAGCCAGCAGCCACCTTGCGCCGCCGCCGATCACCAGAACATCGACAAAGGGCGTGGACAGCAACAGCGCCATGCCGGTGACCGACAGCGCGATCGCCGCAATCCGGACCGAGAACACGTTGGCGAGATTGGAAGGCGACGACATGATCAGGTCGAGATCGGCGCGCGCGTAAAACACCCGCGTCACCGATTCGATGGCCTGCGACAGCATCAAGGCCCAGGCGAGGAAGATCGAAGCTGTAATGACGATCAGTTCCTGCTTGCCGATCGGGGCCTGCAGGTCGGCGAAGCGTCCGACTACTGCATAGGCCGGCAAATGCAGGAAGACGGCGAACACGATAAGAGCGATGATCGCGCGCTTCCGCCTGCCGCGGCTGCCGGTCATCATCGACAGCCATTCGCGCCAGGCGAGGCGGATCTCGTGTCGGGCAAACCAGGACAGCGCGGCGGCCGAACTCATGCGGCGGCCGCGTCGGCGTCGACGAGGGCGATGAACATGTCTTCGAGGCTGGTGTCGGTGCGACCGTTCTGCTGGCGCAGCTCGGCGAGCGTGCCTTCGGCCACCAGCCGGCCTTTTGCGATGACGCCGATCCGGTCGGCCATCCGCTCGGCAACTTCGAGAATATGCGTGGTCATGATCACGGTGCAGCCGGCGCGGACGCGATCCCCGAGCAGCCCCTTGACGTGACGCGCCGACAGCGCATCGAGGCCGGTCAGCGGCTCGTCCAGGATGATCAGGCGCGGATCGTGCACCAGCGCGCCGGCCAGCGCCACCTTCTGGCGCATGCCCTTGGAGAATCCCTCGCAGCGTTCGTGCAGATGCGGCTCGAGGCCGAGCGACAGCAGCAGCTGCTGCGCCGAGGGGCCGGAGATCGCAGGGTCGATGCCCCAGAGGCCGGCGACGAATTCGAGGTATTCCAGCGGCGTCAGCTTGTCGTAGATCATCGGCTCGTCGGAAACCCATGCCGTGATCTGCTTGGCGGCAACGGGATCGGCGAGCGCGTCGACGCCCAGGATGGCAACCGAGCCGGCATCGGGCTTGAGCAGGCCAGCGACCATCCGCAAGGTGGTGGTCTTGCCGGCGCCATTGGGGCCGAGCAGGGCGTAGAACTCGCCGGCGCGAACGGTCAAGTCCAGCGCGTCGACCGCCGGGCGGTCAAAACGCTTCGTTAACCCTCGCACTTCGAGCGCCGATCGATTGAGATGCATGATGACGAAACGGTCCGGATTGGTTTGTCATCGGGAAACATGACTCGGAAGAGCTTTAGGCCCGGTGAATCGCGCCGGCCAAATGGTGTCCAACCGTGCAACTTCCCGGACTGCGGCATTTGTCCGCAATTGTTAACGATCGCGCGGCCAGCGCTTTGTTGACAGCGGTCGGCGCTTTAGGCTCAATGCAGCGGGACATATGCGGCTGCAGGCATCGCGAACGGGCGATAGCGTGTAGACACAAGATGCAGAAAAGGCGGTCAAAAGAACTGCCTGGCATCGGGGAGGAATTTGATGCTGGACTTCGTTCAGCAGCTGGTGAGTGGCATTGCGCTCGGCTGCGTCTACGGCTTGATCGCGCTCGGTTTCGTGCTCGTTTACAAGGCAACCGAGGTCGTCAATTTCGCCCAGGGCGATTTGATGATGCTGGGCGGGTTCTTCGCTTTCACTTTCATCGGCATGCTCGGCCTCAATTACTGGCTTGGATTCGCCGGCGCTGTCATCGCCATGGCGGCATTCGGCATGCTGGCCGAACGCGTCGTGGTGCGCCCGATCCTCGGCTATCCGCAGTTTTCCATCATCATGGCGACGATCGGGCTCGGATATTTCCTGCGCTCCGTCGTCGGCATGATTTGGGGCACCGACGACTTCAAGATTGATACGCCGTTCAGCAACGGCGTGTTGCGAATCGGCTCGCTGGTCCTGGCATACGACAAGCTGTCGGTGATCGCCGCAACCGTGATTCTCTGCGCGCTGCTGTATCTGTTCTTCAACCGCACCACGCTCGGCACCGCGATGCGCGCCAGCTCAGAGAACATGCTGGCTGCCTACTACATGGGCATCCCGGTCAAGCGCGTGGTGTCGATCGTGTGGGCGATCTCGGCAGCGGTGGCGACTGCCGCCGGCGTGCTGCTGGCACCGATCACCTTCATCCACTCCAACGTCGGGTTGGTACTCGGCTTGAAAGCGTTTCCTGCCGCGGTGCTCGGCGGATTCGGCTCCATTCCCGGTGCCGTGGTCGGCGGCGTGCTGATCGGCGTGATCGAGAGCATGGCCGGCTTCTACCTGCCGCAGGGCTGGAAGGACGTCGCGCCCTACCTCGTGCTTCTGGTGGTGCTGCTGCTCAAACCCGAAGGCCTGTTCGGTGTTCATACGCGGAAGAAAGTCTGATGCGGTTTCTGTTCAAGACGGATTACGAAGACGATATCAGGCTGTTTCCGCACAGCGGCTACGTCGTGTCCTATGGCATCCTGTTGGCGTTCCTCGTGGTCGCGCCGTTCGTGCTGTCGAGCTACCTGATCAGCCAGCTGGTGTTCGTTTGCATCTATGCCACCGTGGGCGTCGGGCTGATGATCCTCACCGGCTTCACCGGGCAGGCCTCGCTCGGCCATGCCGCCTTCCTGGCGATCGGCGCCTATACCGCGGCCTATCTGCAGCAATACAACGTGCCGTTCCCGGTCTACTTCCTGGCCGGTGGCCTGCTCACCGCCGTGGTCGGCGCGCTGGTCGGCTTTCCGGCGCTGCGGCTCCAGGGCATCTACCTCGTCATCGCCACCATCTCCTTTGCCTTCATCGTCGAGGAAGTGCTGGCGCGCTGGGAAAGCGTGACCCACGGCAATGAGGGCATGCGGGTCAAGACGCTCAGTCTGTTCGGGCAGGCCGTGCCGCAGAACGGGCCGACCTTCTATTTCCTTTGTCTTGGCGTGTTGATCCTTACCATCGTCGGCACGCTCAATTTGCTGCGCTCGCCGACGGGCCGCGCCTTTGTCGCGATCCGCGACAGCGAAACGGCGGCGCGCAGCATGGGCGTCAACGTCTCGCTCTACAAGGTGAAGTCATTCGCGATCAGCGCGGGGATCACTGGCCTGGCCGGCGTGCTGTTCGCGCACAAGCTCTCCTTCATTTCCCCGGAGATGTTCACGTTGCAGCTCTCGATCGAGTTCATCATCGTGATCCTGATCGGCGGCACCTTCAGCCTGCACGGCGCGGTGCTGGGCGCGATCTTCCTGGTCATGATCGATCCTTTCCTGACCTATCTGAAGGATGACCTGCCGGGAATCATCGCGGGCATCGCGGCGACATTCGGTGCCGGCAAGGATACGGCTGCGAACGTCCAGAGCAACGTCGCCGCCATCGCCTCGGCCAACGGCCTCAAGGGCGCGATCTATGGCGTCATCATCGTGCTGTTCGTGCTGTTCGAGCCGCTCGGCCTGTATGGGCGCTGGCTGAAGATCAAGCTCTTCTTCCAGCTATTCCCGCTCTACAAGCGCGCCACCTTCAAGCGCCAGAAGATCTACGTGAAATCGGAGCGGAACCGATGACGTATTTCCGTGCCGATAACCTCTCGCTGCACTTCGGCGGCCTCAAGGCGGTCGATTCGGTCAGCTTCGCCGTGGAGAAGGGCGAGATCCTTTCGATCATCGGACCCAACGGCGCCGGCAAGAGCTCGATCTTCAACCTGATTTCGCGCATCTACCCGCCGACCTCGGGCAAGATATTCTTCGAGGACCAGGACATCACCGAGCAGCCGGCCTACGAAATCGCCGGCCTCGGCATCGCGCGCACCTTCCAGAACATCGAATTGTTCGAGAACGCGACCATGCTGAGCAATCTGCTGGTCGGCCGTCACCGGCACTCCACCACCCAGCTGTGGCAGGAATTGCTGTTCCTGCCGAACGTGCGCGCCCGCGAGAAAGCCCATCGCCGCAGCGTCGAGCAGGTCATCGAGTTTCTCGACCTCGAAGTCTATCGCGACAAGCTGATTTCGGGATTGCCCTACGGCGTCCGCAAGGTGATCGAACTGGCGCGCGCGCTGTGCTCGGAGCCGAAGCTGATCCTGCTCGACGAGCCGTCCTCCGGGCTGAACGTCGAGGAGACCGGCGACATGTCGTTCTGGATCCGCGACCTGAAGACCGATCTCGGCATCACCGTGCTGATGGTCGAGCACGACATGTCGCTGGTCAACCGCGTTTCCGATCGCGTGATCGCGCTCAACTACGGCAGGGTGATCGCGATGGGCTCCCCTTCCGAGGTGCAGCGCCATCCCGACGTCGTCGCCGCCTATCTCGGCGCATGAGGACGATGGCATGAGCGCTTCCGACATCATTCTCAAGCTGAGCAATATCGAGAGCTATTACGGGCCGATCCAGGCGATCAGGGGCATCAGCCTCGAAGTGCCGCGCGGCCGCATCGTGACACTGCTGGGCGCCAACGGTGCCGGCAAGACCACCGTGCTCAAGACCATCTCCGGCATCCTCGATCCCCAGAAGGGCTCGATCGAATTTCTCGGCAAGCCGATCCAGCGGATGGAGGCCGACAAGATCGTGCGGCTGGGCTTGAGCCACGTGCCGGAGGGGCGCGAGGTGTTTCCGTTCCTGTCCGTGCGCGAAAACCTGATGATGGGCGCCTTCCTGCGCCGCGACCGCGCCGGGGTGAACGACGATCTCGAGCGGGTCTACACTTACTTCCCCCGTCTGAAGGAGCGCATGACGCAGCCGGCCGGGCAGCTGTCAGGCGGCGAGCAGCAGATGCTGGCGATCAGCCGGGCGCTGATGAACCGGCCCAAGGTCCTGCTGCTGGACGAGCCGTCGTTGGGATTGTCGCCACTGCTGGTGAAGGAAATCCTCGCCATCATTCGCCGCATCAACCAGGAGGCCGGGACCTCGATCCTGCTGGTCGAGCAGAACGCCAAGATGGCGCTGGAGACGGCAAATTACGGCTACGTGCTGGAAGTC
>CADEDX010000142.1 GCA_902826195.1 uncultured Bradyrhizobium sp.
GCTGATAAGGAGGGGGTGCGGTCAGAGGCCCGTGTTCGGGGGACGGGCCGGCGATCATGCGGGCGACGAACTTGAAGCCATCGCGCAGACGCGTGTCGGAATAGGGTGAGCGGGCGTAGCGAAAGACGCCCGCGCGCGGCCGGCCGCTGTTCGAAACGTTCTGGATAAACTGCGTGGTCTCCTCGATCCAGCCGTGGTCGAGCACCGCGCCGGCGTGCAGGAACATCAGCCACGGCGAACGCGCTGCCCGTGCACCGGCGGCCAGCGCTGCGGCGCGCGTGCCTTCGAAGGCCAGGAAGCTGCAGCCGGCGACATCGGCCACCCGCTCGATCACGCCATTGCCGGCCCGGTCGACCAGCAGCACCTCACGGATGATTCCGGCGGCAGCGCCCGGCACCAGCACCGCCAGCGTGGCGACGGCGGATTGCTCGACCCCTTCGGTTGGAATGATCACACTTAACATCAATGCGGCTTTGGTGGCTCAAACACGGGAAAACGCTGCACTGCACTGTAATCACCTTGTCACAATCAAAACAGCCATTGGTGCAGTTTTTTGCGGCAGCAGGCAGGGGCTTCACCCGCCTTGTGCGCGCCGCTGTGAATTGTTCTCGATCATGTTCTTGATTTGTTCCTTTGACGTGCTATCTTCGGTCCATGAGCCGAGCATCCTCTCATGCGCTCAAGCGCCCGCCGGTTGTAACGCCCCCCGAACCGGCGGGTGCGACCCCTTTTCCGGAGCTTGCCGTCGCCATTGAAGGCAAACGAAAGCGCGGCCGCGGCGCGCAATCCAACGCCAGCGGCCGGTTCGAGGCCGAGGCGCGGGTCGCCTTCGACGACGGCTGGCAAAGCCTCGACGACCTGCCGCCGTTCAAGACGACGGTGTCGCTCGATACCTCGCGCAAGATCATCACCCGCAACGACTCGCCCGACATCGGCTTCGACCGTTCGATCAATCCCTATCGCGGCTGCGAGCATGGCTGCGTCTACTGCTTCGCGCGGCCGACGCACGCGTTTCTCGGACTGTCGCCGGGGCTCGATTTTGAAACCAAGCTGCAGATCAAGCCGGACGCGCCGGAACTGCTGGAGAAGGAGCTGGCCGCCTCCGGCTACGAGCCGCGGATGATCGCGATCGGAACCAACACCGATCCCTACCAGCCGATCGAGCGCGAGCACAAAATCATGCGTGGGATTCTCGAGGTGCTGGAGCGGGCCGGCCATCCGGTCGGCATTGTCACCAAATCGGCGCTGGTGACCCGCGACATCGATATCTTGGCGCGGATGGCGAAGCGGAATCTGGCCAAGGTCGCCATCTCAGTGACGACGCTCGATCCAAAACTGGCGCGCACCATGGAGCCGCGCGCCTCGACGCCGACGAAGCGGCTGGAGGCGCTGAAGCAATTGTCGGAGGCGGGCATTCCCGCGACCGTCATGGTCGCACCGGTGATTCCCGCGCTGAACGATTCCGAGATCGAACGCATCCTCGATGCCGCCGCCCATGCCGGCGTCAAGGAAGCCAGCTACGTGCTGCTGCGGCTGCCGCTGGAAGTGCGCGACCTGTTCCGCGAGTGGCTGATGGCGAACTATCCCGACCGCTATCGTCACGTTTTCACTTTGATCCGCGACATGCGGGGCGGTCGGGACTACGACTCCCAGTGGGGCACGCGGATGAAGGGCACCGGCCCGATGGCCTGGATGATCGGCCGCCGTTTCGAGATCGCCTGCGAAAAGCTCGGCCTCAACAAGCGCCGCTCGAAACTGACGACGGATCATTTCATCAAGCCGAAGCGCAACGGACAGCAACTGAGTTTGTTCTAGTCGTCATTGCGAGCGAAGCGACGTGTTCGCCGTAGCTCGAAGGACGAAGGAGAAAGCTATCCATCTGACAGCAGGCGCTGGAGCACCGACGTGATTGAGGCCGCGGCGTGGCTAAGGCGGCGCGCTGAATAACGGGAATTGCGACGGGTTTCCGGTTGCGCCCGGCCGTGCGCTTTCGCACCATCCCGCCCATGATTCGGGATAAGTCCGCCAGGAAGAAAGCCGGCAAGGCGCCGGCCAAGCCGCCCAAGGGCATCATCGCGATCGCGCCGCCGAGCTTTCGTCGCGAGCGGGGGCTGATCAAGCGCGGCATATGGCCGGTGGCCGGTTGCGACGAGGCCGGGCGCGGTCCGCTGGCAGGGCCGGTGGTGGCCGCCGCCGTCGTGCTCGATCCGAAGCGGATCCCGAAAGGCATCGATGATTCGAAGCGGCTGACGGCTGAACGTCGCGAGGAATTGTTCGAGGAGATCTGCGCGACCTCGTCCTTTGCGGTCGCCTTTGCCTCGCCGGCGCGGATCGACCGCGACAATATTCTGCGCGCCTCGCTGTGGGCTTTGGCGCGCGCGGTTCGCGCGCTGCCCGAGATGCCGCAGCATGTCTTCGTCGACGGCCGCGACAAGATCGACGCGCCCTGCGACTGCGACGCGGTGATCGGCGGCGACGGCATCGTAATGTCGATCGCGGCGGCCTCGATCATCGCCAAAGTGACGCGCGACCGCTTGATGTGCGCTCTCGCGCTGGATTGCCCGGGGTATGGTTTTGAAACCCACAAGGGCTACGCCGTCCCTGAACATCGCGAGGCGCTCGACCGGTTGGGTCCGAGCATCCACCACCGCCGGTTTTTTGCGCCGGTCGTGGCAGCGCGGCGGAAGCACTGTCCCGAGACGGTGGAAGAGACGATCGAACCCGATCTCTTTGCCGTGGACGGCAAAATCAATTCAGGCATCGCGGCCACAATCTGAGGCGGTTGCCTCGGCCGCGCGTGCGCTCTATCAAACGTCGTTGGGGACAGGGCTGCTCGGCCCGGCATTCGGACGTTTCATGCGCTTCACCTCGCTGGTAGTCGAACTGATCCGCGCGCGGCCGCGGCTGTTGGTCTGGATCGTCGTGCTGATCCAGGCGGCGTTGTGGCTGGTCCTGCCGCTGCTGCTCTACCGCAGCCCGCCCGGCGACCTCGCGACCGTGCTGGCTTACGGACGCGAATACCAGGTCGGCACCTGGCTCGGCCCGCCGCTGGCGTTCTGGCTCGCCGACATCGCCTTCCGCGCCGCCGGCAGCACCATGTTCGGCGTTTTTCTGCTGGCGCAGGTCTGCGCGGTTGCCACCTTCTGGATCTATTATCAACTGGCGCGGGCGATCGTCGGCGGGCAGCAGGCGGTGCTCGCCGTGCTGCTCGCGATGACGGTGGTGGCATTCAGTTCGCCCGGCGTCGAGTTCGGCCCGCTGGTGCTGGCGCGGCCGCTCTGGGCGCTGCTGTTGCTGCATTCCTGGCAGCTGATAGGCCAGAATCGCCGCAACGCGTGGTTCGCCTGGTCGATCGAGGCCGGGCTGCTGCTGCTGACGACATCGGCAGCACCGTTGCTGCTGCTGCTGCTCGCCGGATTTGCCATCGCCACCGAGCGCGGACGGCGCGTGCTGACGTCGTTCGATCCGCTCTATGCGCTGCTCGTGATCGTGGTGCTGGTGCTGCCCTATCTGATCTGGCTGGTCCGCGCCGATGCCTTCGCGATGCCGGCATGGCCCGCGATATCCGATCTCGGCGCGCGCGCCACGCAATGGGGCTGGCTACTCGGCGGCCTGGTGCTGGCGGCGTCGGCGATCCTGCTGCTGGCGCTGCTCAACACTGGCTGGTTCGCCCGCAGCGCCTCCGACGCGCCGATCATCTACCGGCCGCCGGTCGATCCGCTGGCGCGCGATTTCGTCTATTTCTCCGCGCTGGTCCCGGCGGTGCTCGGCAGCCTGATCGCGGGCATTTTCAACCTCGATCGCATCGTCGGCGGGGCCGGCGTCGCCTTGCTGATGACGGGACTGGCCATGGTGGTCGCGACCGGCGACCTGATCTATCTGCGGCGGCAGCGCCTGCTGAGGACGGTGTGGGCGGCGGCGGTGGCGGCGCCCGCGGTGGCAGCCGTCGCAGCCATCGTCTTCCTGCCCTGGACCGGATCGAATGAAGTGGCCACCTCGCTGCCGGCGAAATCGATCGCGCAGTTTTTCGGCGACAGCTACGAGCGTCGCACCAATCAGCGGCTGCGCGCGGTGGCCGGCGATCCGCAACTGGCGAGTTTCGTCGCGATGAGCCGCGGTCGCCCGCATCTGTTGCTCGACGCCACGCCGGAACGGACGCCGTGGCTGTCAGTCGCAAAATTCAACGAGACCGGCGGCGTGGTGCTCTGGCGCGCCTCCGACACCTCGGGCGCGCCACCGCCCGAACTCGTGCAGCGCTTTCCGGGCCTCGTGCCCGAAGTGCCGCGCGCCTTCGAGTGGCTGATCAACGGCCGCCAGCCATCGTTGCGCGTCGGCTGGGCCATCGTGCGGCCGAAGGCGCCGTAAGTTGGACTCACTTGTAGGGTGGGCAAAGCGCAAGCGTGCCCACCATCTCACAGCGAATTCGATGATGGATGGTGGGCAACGTCGCTTCGCGCCTTTTGCCCACCCTACGACTGCTCCAGCGCCTTCGCGATCGCCCGCAGGTCCTGCCACGACATTCGCTTGTAGGACGGCGAGCGCAGCAAATATGCCGGGTGGAATGTCGCCATGGCGCGGATGGTGCGGGTGCCGGTGTCGTAGTCGAACCATTTGCCGCGGGTCTTCATGATGCCGTCGCGGGTCGACAGCAGCGTCTGCGTCGAGGGGTTGCCGAGCGTCACCAGCACGTCCGGATTCACGAGTTCGATCTGCCGCTGGATGAACGGCAGGCAGATCTGCGTCTCCTGCGGCGTCGGCGTGCGGTTGCCAGGCGGCCGCCAGGGAATCACGTTGGCGATGTAGGCCTTGCTGCGGTCGAGGCCGATGGCCGCGATCATGCGGTCGAGCAGTTTGCCGGAACGTCCGACAAAGGGCAGCCCCTCGATGTCCTCGTCGCGTCCGGGGGCTTCGCCGACGAACATGATGCGGGCCTGCGGATTGCCGTCCGAAAACACCAGCCGCGTCGCGGTGTTCTTCAGCGCGCAGCCGTCGAAATTTTCCAGTAGCGCGCGCAGTTCTTCCAGCGTCGGTGCAGTCCGCGCCGCCTCGCGCGCCATCGCGATGGCGGCTTCCGGCGGCGGCGCTATTTCGCTGCGCGGAACTGCCGGCGCGGCAATGGGGAGTTGGCGGGGTGATGGCGCCGTCTCGCGGACCGGGGCTGTCGGGGCATCGGTCTCGCTCAGCCGATCCACCGGTTCCTCCGCCAAAGCGCAATCGACCCCGGCCTCCAGATAAAAGGCCAGCAATTGCCTGACATTAGGTTTGGGTTCGCCGATCAGATCCATTATGCCAATCTAATATGGATCGGTGCGGCGTGAAACGGTCGCGCATTGCATTTCCATGGTTGTCCTCTCGCTAAAAATCGGAAACAACGAGCCTTTAGAGCCGTTCTCAATTGGGCTGAGACAAGATCATGAGTGCAGAAGAACTTCCTCCCCGCGAATCCATGGAATTCGACGTCGTGATCGTCGGCGCCGGCCCGTCGGGCCTGGCTGCGGCGATCCGGCTGAAGCAGCTCAATGCCGATCTCAGCATCGTCGTGGTGGAGAAGGGTTCCGAGGTCGGCGCGCATATCCTGTCGGGCGCCGTGATCGATCCGGTTTCGCTCGATAAGTTGATCCCCGACTGGCGCGAGGATGCGGACTGCCCGCTCAAGACGCAGGTCAAGGACGACCGCTTCTACTGGTTCACCGAGCCCGGCGCGTTCAGGCTTCCGAACTTCATCCTGCCGACGCTGATGAGCAACCATCATTGCTACATCGGCTCGCTCGGCGATGTCTGCCGCTGGCTGGGCCCGAAGGCCGAAGCGCTCGGCGTCGAAATCTATCCGGGCTTTGCAGCCGCCGAAGTGCTGTATGACGAGAACGGCGCGGTTCGCGGCATTGCGACCGGCGACATGGGCATCGGCAGGGACGGCAAGCCCAAGGACTCGTTTACGCGCGGCATGGAACTGCTTGGCAAGTACACGCTGTTCGCCGAAGGCGCGCGCGGCAGCCTGTCCAAGCAGCTGATCGCGAAATATTCGCTCGATGCCAAGAGCGAGCCCCCAAAATTCGGCATCGGCCTGAAGGAAGTCTGGGAGATCGATCCTGCCAAGCATCGGAAGGGGCTGGTCCAGCACGCGGTCGGCTGGCCGCTGAAGAACAACACAGGCGGCGGCTTGTTCTTCTATCACTACGGCGAAAACCTCGTGTCGATCGGCTTTGTCGTTCACCTGAACTACGACGACCCGTATTTGTCCCCATTCGACGAATTCCAGCGCGTCAAGACGCATCCAATTGTCCGGGACACACTCGAGGGCGGCAAACGGATTTCCTACGGCGCCCGTGCCATCACCGAAGGCGGCTACCAGTCGGTGCCGAAGCTGAGCTTCGCCGGCGGCGCGCTGATTGGCTGTTCGGCGGGCTTCGTCAACGTGCCGCGCATCAAGGGTGTGCATAACGCGATGGGAAGCGGCATGCTGGCCGCCGAGCACGTTGTCACCGCGCTTGGCGCGGGCCGTGCCAATGACGAACTGAGCGAATACGAGAATGCGTGGCGCGATTCCGCCGTCGGCAAGGATCTCTATCCGGTCCGCAACGCAAAGCCGCTGCTATCGAAATTCGGCACCTTCCTTGGCGCGGGACTCGGCATTTTCGACATGTGGTGCAACACGCTTTTCGGTGGCTCGCTGTTCGGCACGCAGTCGCACGCCAAGCCCGACCGCAAGACGCTGGATGCGGCGAAGACGCACACCCCGATCGCCTATCCCAAGCCGGACGGCAAGCTGTCCTTCGACAAGCTGTCCTCGGTGTTTCTCTCCAACACCAACCATGAGGAGGATCAGCCGATCCATCTCAAGGTCGCCGACATGAACCTGCAGAAGACCTCCGAGCATGACGTCTATGCTGGTCCGTCGAACCGCTATTGCCCGGCCGGCGTGTATGAATGGGTTGAGGAGACTTCCGGCCCGCGCTTCCAGATCAACGCCCAGAACTGCGTTCACTGCAAAACCTGCGACGTGAAAGACCCGAACGGCAACATCACCTGGGTTCCGCCGGAAGGCGGCGGCGGGCCGAACTATCAGGGCATGTGAGAGGCGGCCGGATCGACCACGATTGCGTGAGGTGGGGCAGGGCGATACCGCCCCCGGTCACGATACCGCCATAGTAGAAGCGTTTCCCGGTTGAGCTAGCTGAATCGACGGTCGTAAGGACTTAATCTGCCGATCGATTCGCCAACCCCTATCCTTGCGGTTGAAGGCCAAAAGCGGCATTGTCGCTGGCCGGGATGCCGCCGCTTGGGTTTGCATCCGCGACCGATCGTAACGATCCTGCATACATCCTGGAGCTAGGCGAACCGTGATGCTTTCCACCCGTATGAACCGCTGGACGATCGCTGCTGTCACTCTTTCCGCACTGGCCACGCCGGCCGCGGTCCTGGCCCAGACCCCCGACCACACCGGCGACAACGCCGCGCAATTCCCCAGCAAGGCCGACCTGAAATCGCTGACGACGTCCGGCAGCTATCTGGCGGCGCGCCACGCCAGCGTCGAGCGCGACGCGGCGGCCGCAGCGGCGTTCTATCGCTCCGCGCTGCGCAGCGATCCGAAGAACAACGAACTGCTGGATCGTGCCTTCATCTCCTCGCTGGCCGACGGCGACATCGATGAAGCGGTCAAGCTCGCCGATCGCATCCTGACCATGGACAAGGCCAACCGCGTCGCGCGGCTGGTTGTCGGCGTACGCGACCTCAAGCAGAAGAAATATCCGACCGCGCAGATTAACATCAACCAGTCGATCCGCGGGCCGATCACCGACCTCGTCGCGACGCTGCTGTCGGGCTGGGCGAGCTATGGGGCGGGCGACGCCAAGGCGGCGGTCGCCACGATCGACAAGCTGACCGGACCGGAATGGTATCCGCTGTTCAAGGATCTCCACGCCGGCATGATCCTGGAGATTTCGGGCAAGGAGAAGGAAGCCGGCGCGCGGTTCGAACGCGCGTATAAGCTTGACGAAACGATGCTGCGCGTGGCCGACGCCCATGCGCGCTGGCTGTCGCGCAACAAGGACGGCGCGGCGGCAGCCGGCGTCTACGAGGCGTTCGACAAGAAGCTGCCGCGGCATCCGCTGGTGCTGGAGGGGCTGCGCGAAGCCAAGGCCGGCAAGAAGCTGCCGCCGCTGGTCGATTCGGCGCAGGCCGGCGCGGCCGACGCGCTGTATGGCATCGGCGCCACGCTGACCCGCCGCGGCGGCGAGGATCTGGCGCTGGTCTATCTGCAGCTTGCGCTCTATCTGCAGCCCAACCATCCGCTGGCGCTGCTGTCGCTCGCCGATCTCTATGAATCGGTCAAGAAGCCGCAGATGGCGATCAAGGTCTACGAGCGTATGCCGGCGAGTTCGCCGCTCAAGCGCAACGCGCAGATCCAGCTTGCCACCAATCTCGACGCCGCCGACCGCAGTGACGAGGCGATCAAGATCCTGAAGGGTGTCACCGCCGAGGCGCCGAAGGATATCGAGGCGATCATGGCGCTCGGCAATATCGAGCGCGGTCGCAAGAAGTTCAGCGATTGCGCCACGACCTACTCGCAGGCGATCGAAGCAAATCCCGGCCTGACGGACAAGAACACCTGGGTCACCTATTATTATCGCGGCATTTGCCTCGAACGTTCCAAGCAGTGGAGCAAGGCCGAGATCGACATGCGCAAGGCTCTGGAACTGCAGCCCGAGCAGCCGCATGTGCTCAACTATCTCGGTTATTCTTGGATCGATCAGGGCGTCAATCTCGACGAAGGCATGAAGATGATCCGCCGCGCGGTCGATCAGCGCCCCGATGACGGCTACATCGTGGATTCGCTGGGCTGGGCGTTTTTCCGGATCGGCAACTTCGAGGACGCGGTGAAGAATCTCGAGCGCGCGATCGATCTCAAGCCCGAGGATCCGACCATCAACGACCATCTCGGCGACGCCTATTGGCGCGTCGGGCGGACGCTGGAAGCCAAATTCCAGTGGGCCCACGCCCGCGACCTCAAGCCCGAGGCGGAGGAACTGCCGAAGATCGAAGCCAAGATCGCCAACGGCCTGCCCGAAGACACTTCTTCCGCGGCCTCCGCCGACAAGAAGAAGGAAGACGGCAAGGGTGGCTGAGGTCAGGGCTGGCTGAGGTTGGGAATTCAGGGGCTGTTCGGCAATGCCGGTATTGAGTGATGAAGCTCGCGCTAAGGTCAATCTGACCCTGCGTGTGAACGGCCGGCGCACCGACGGCTACCATGATCTCGAAAGTGTGGTGGCGTTCGCCGACTGCGCCGACCGGCTGACGCTGACACCGGGTGCCGATCTCGATTTGAAGATGCTGGGGCCGCTGGCGGAAGCGTGCGGCGACACATCGGACAATCTGGTTCTCAAGGCGGCGCGCCTGCTGGCCGACCGCGTGCCCAGCATGAAAGCCGGCAGCTTCACGCTCGACAAGGCCTTGCCGGTCGCGGCCGGGATCGGCGGCGGTTCGGCCGACGCCGCCGCGGCGCTGCGGCTGCTGGCGCAGTTGAACGGGCTTGCGCTCGACGATCCCCGCATCATCGAGGTGGCGAAACTGACCGGCGCCGACGTGCCGGTCTGCGTCAACTCGCACAGCTGCGTCATGACCGGCGTCGGCGAAGCGCTGCAACCGCTCAACTTGCCGAAAATGCCCTGTGTGATGGTCAATCCCGGGGTGCCTGTCGCGACCAAGGACGTCTTTGCCGCGCTGGGCCTGCGCAACGGTGAATTGCGCGTCGGCGTCACCGACGTGCTGCTGCAGCACCGCTGGCCCGACGGGCAGGCGTCGCTTGAAGACTGGGTTGAAGCGCTCGCCGCCAGTTCCAACGATCTGGAAACGCCGGCCCTGCGTGTCCAGCCTGTGATCGGCGAGGTCATCGCCGCGCTCAACGCCACCAACGGCGCCTGGCTGGCGCGGATGTCCGGATCGGGCGCGACATGTTTTGCGATCTATGAGAACACCGTCGAGGCGGGCCGCGCGGCTGAAAAGCTCCGGCGCGAACACCCCGGATGGTGGGTGCATGCGGGAACGTTGAGCTGAGACGCCCTCGTAGGATGGGTTGAGCGCAGCGAAACCCATCAATTCATTGCGCGGAAGGATGATGGGTTTCGCCGCGCTCAACCCGTCCTACGAGGCAGGCCGCCGCGCCAGTGCGAGCGAGATGCCGAGGCCGGCGATGAACAGCCCCGAACCCTGTCGCGATCGTTGAAGCAGACCAGGCCGGCGCGTAAGCCCATTGCGCGCAGTCGCGGCCATCATCACCACGACGACATCAGCCAGCGTGTTGAGCGCCACCGAGATCAGGTTGAGCGTTATGAACTGAAGCGCGACGTATCCGCCGGCGGGGTCGACGAACTGCGGAATGAAGGCGAGAAAGAACGCGGCGGTCTTCGGGTTCAAGGCCTCAACCAGCACGCCTTCGCGAAACACTTGCTGCGTCCCTGCTGCGACGACAGTTTGCTGCGCGAGGTCGCGAGCCTCGCGAAACGTCTTGACGCCGAGCCAGACCAGATAGAGCGCGCCTGCGAACTTCAGCACGGTGAACAGTTCGGCGCTGGCAAGAATGATGGCCGAGACGCCAAGTGCGCCGGCTATCACGTGCATGAGGCCACCGAGCGCGGTGCCGAATGTTGAGGCGAAGCCGGCGCGCTTGCCGCCGGAGAGTGTGCGCGCCGCGACATAGAAGATGCCGGGGCCGGGGACCGCGGCGACGATGAAGGCGGCGAGGAGAAATAATGTGAAGTTTGAGCCGGCCAATGTGATGTCTTTCGTGGGACGGGTAGCGCAACGAGTTCGCCGTCATCCTCCGCGAAGGCGGAGGATCCAGTATTCCAGAGGCCTCCATTGATCCATTGAGACGCCACGGCGTACTGGATCCGCCTTCGCGGGGTATGACGGCGGTGGGTGGGATGGCGAGCTATGACGGCCGTAGAATCAATGCGACCTTGCCAGACAGAACGCGACGACCTGCTCCAGCGCGGTCTTCATCGGCGAGGCCGGGAATAGCGCCAGCGCGTCGACGGCCATCGCGCCGTAGTGCTGGGCGCGGCTGATCGTGTCTTCCAGCGCGCGATGCTTGGTCATCAACCCGATCGCGTGATCGAGGTCGCTGTCGCCGATCTCGCCGCGCTCCAGCGCCTTGATCCAGAAGTTGCGTTCAGAGTCGTTGCCGCGGCGGAATGCCAGCACCACCGGCAGCGTGATCTTGCCCTCGCGGAAATCGTCGCCGATGTTCTTGCCGAGTTTCGCGGCCTTGCCGCCGTAATCCAGGACGTCATCGACGAGCTGAAACGCGATGCCGAGATTCATGCCGACCGAGCGGCACGCGGTTTGTTCGGCCTTCGGCCGGTTGGCGATCACGGGCCCGACCTCGCAGGCGGCGGCGAACAGTTCGGCGGTCTTGCCGCGAATCACGGCGAGGTATTCGTCCTCGGTGGTCGCAGTGTTCTTGGCCGCCGCGAGCTGCATCACTTCGCCCTCGGCGATGGTGGCGGCGGCGGAGGAAAGAATGTCGAGCGCGCGCAGCGAGCCGACTTCGACCATCATGCGAAACGCCTGGCCGAGCAGGAAGTCGCCGACCAACACGCTGGCCTCGTTGCCCCACAGCATCCGCGCCGACAGCTTGCCGCGGCGTAGCTCGCTCTCGTCGACCACGTCGTCGTGCAGCAGTGTCGCGGTGTGCATGAACTCGACGGAGGCGGCGAGCTTGATATGGCCGTCGCCGGAATAGCCCGTGAGGCTCGCCATCGCCAGCGTCAGCATCGGGCGCAGACGCTTGCCGCCCGACGAGATCAGGTGGTTGGCGACTTCCGGGATCATGGTGACTTCCGACCCTGTCCGCGACAGGATCGTGGCGTTGACCCGCTCCATGTCCGCGGCGACGAGCCCGACCAGCGCATCAATCGAGGCGTTCGATGGGCTTTCGAAGGGTACAATAACCGCCACACGGGTCTCCAATTTTGGCCAATTCGCACTATCCTTGTTCTACAATAGAAAGTGCAGACTAAGGCGGCAAGGGCAGGTAGCGGGGTTGACAGGCCCGGGGTCTCTGCCGCACCCGGACCGAACAGGAGAGTGTGACTTGCGGGAATTGGTCAGGACCAACGATATCGTGCTGGTTTCTGCAGTCGGCGCGCTGCTCGACGGCGCCAATATCCATCATCTGGTGCTCGACCAGAACATGAGCGTGATCGAGGGGTCGCTCGGAATCCTGCCGCAGCGTATCCTGGTGCACGACGACGACAATCGCGCGGCGCGCCGGTTGATGGCCGAGGCGGGCCTGGCCCACGAGTTGCGCCCCGATGAGTGACCGCGTCCTTGAACTAACCGAGGACGCGTTTCTCGGCGGGCAGTTGCGCGTGAGGCAATTCAAATCGGGACATCGCGCCGGGCACGATGCGGTGCTGCTGGCGGCGGCGGCCGCGGCTCGTCCGGGCGACCGCGTGGCGGATCTCGGTGCGGGTGCTGGTATCGCGGGCCTCGCGGTGGCGCGGCGCGTGGCGGGCATCGATCTGCTGCTGATCGAGATCGATGCGGCGCTGGCGGACCTTGCGCGCGGCAATGCCGACGCGAATGCGATTCACGCCGATGTGATCGTGCTCGATGTGGAGACGGATGCCGCGGCCTTTGCCGTGGCGGGGCTAATGCCCGACAGCGTCGATGCGGTGCTGATGAATCCGCCGTTCAACGATCCGGCGCGGCATCGCGCCTCGCCGGATATGGCGCGCGGGACCGCGCATATGGCGACCGCGATTACGCTGGCAAAATGGATTCACGCGGCGCGGCGCCTGCTCAAATCAAAGGGTGTGCTGACCTTGATCTGGCGCGCCGATGGGATCGCCGAGGTGCTGGCCGCGCTCGATCAGGGGTTTGGGAGCCTGCAGATCCTGCCGGTTCACGGCGACGCGCAAGGCCCCGCCAACCGCATCCTTATTCGCGCCACCAAGGGCGGGCGGGCACCGACGAAAATCCATCCCGCCCTGCTGCTCAATGATGAGCCAGGCGTGCCTAATAAAAGGGTGCAGGAGATTTTGGCCGGTAACGGAAGCTTGCCGCTCGCCGACCCTTAAAAAACGGCTGGCGCAGCAGGTTCCAGTCCAGAACGCTATTGCGGGAGCGTCTCTGACTGTTGTTTGGGCGCGGAGGTAAAGTGAATCGCCGCCAGAAGGCTGCCGATGAGCATGATCAGCAGGTAGATTTTCATGTCAGTCTCCGCTGCGCCACTGCAGCTGTAACGTCTGCAATGCAAAAGGCGTTCCGGCCCGTAAAAGG
>CADEDX010000143.1 GCA_902826195.1 uncultured Bradyrhizobium sp.
GCCAAGGCGAAGAGCAGGTATAGCCACGCCGCCGCGCGCAGCACTGCGAATGCCTGAAGCCTTTTTGCCGCTCGGGTCGGCTTCGGGAAGCCCAGCGCAAGCCAGGCACCGAGCACGAACAGAAGTTGCCAGCAAAACGGGTTGAGGTACCAGTGCCCGTCCGGAAACGCAGACAAGTTCCAGTCGAATTGGCGCGCTGCGAAGTAGAGACCAGCCGACGCCGCCACGGTGATGTTTGGTCTGCGGATCATGCCAAGCAGTACGAACGGGAAGGTTGCCATCAGCACGATGAAGAGTTGCAGCACGTCGAGATTCAGCGGCTTGGCCCGAAGCAGCAGGCCGTGAATGAGGGTCCGGATCGTATGATCGACGATTCCTGTGACGTTGAATTCGCTGATCAGTGCGGGTGCCGCGGACTGCCGGGCTACATACCCGATCAGATTTATGTAGATCACGAATAAGACGATATAGGCGGCGTAAAGCTGCCATAGCCGCTTGAAGATCCGGGTTGCCGTGACGACGAAGCCGCGCTCCAGCATCATCCTTCCATAAAGGATGGCAGCCGTATAACCGCCGACGAACACGAACAGATCCACGGCCTCGCTAAACCCGAAATTGCGCATAGTCAGCAGGCTGACTGCATTATGCGGCACGTGGTCGAGAAAGAGAAACCAGGTCGCGATACCAAGCAGGAGGTACAGTCGGAGATCGCCATCGCGCGCAGCGAGCTCAGCCTTCATTGACGGATACATTGCAGGCTTAAGAACTTTGCAAGTCGGAGGAATCGAATCGAGAATCTAGCGCGATGGTCCGCTCCGCCGGAATAGACTTTACGTGAAGAACAACTAAGCAGGTTTTGGGCGAATAAACCCTACCCGACATTCACAATGTTTTGAGGGAATAGGGTGACCGAACGGAATCACACACGCTCGTGGTTGCGAAGGTCGTGGATGTGGTCGAGATGTCGGGCTTGCAGATCTGAGTCCGTCGCGCTGATCTCGGGCAAAGCCGCATCGGCGAGAATTTCGGCGGCGATATCCTCGACGGAGTGATCGGCGATTTCATGGATGAAGCCGATGTTTTTATACTTACCTGACGCGATCCGGGAGATGACCTCGCGGCTTGTGATTTTCCGGTTCAACGATGGCCTCGCGCCCGCGGCAACGCTGGAGCGATTGTTTTTCGAGGCGATTCCGCGAATGTCTCGACCGGCTGGCGATGTTGTACGGTTTTTCGACGGGAACCTAGTTTCTTTCAAAACTCTTCCGCGCTGAACTGTAAACCCCACAGCCTTCCGGCCTCGCCGCCGCACCTCATCTCAGTCCGGCCCGGCGAAAGCCCTCAAGATAGTGTTCCCGATCTTCATCGTGTTTCCAGGGTAGTTGGGTCGCGATCCAGGCGAGCGAAATATCCGGCTGGCTTCGACGTAACTCGTCAAGCGCGCTCCGGGCGAGATCGATCTGGCTGGTCATGCCGGCCGCGACTGTCAGCACCCTGTAGGCGCCGGTCAGGTCGCCGCGCTGGCGGGTGGCTTCCCGCGCCAGCGCGATCGCCTCCTGATAGTTCCGTCCGACGAACTGGGCGTAGGCGGCAACACCGTAGTAGATCGCGGAAGAGGGATCGCGGGGGCTCTGGCGGATGGCGCGCTGGGTCGCCGCGAAGGCATCCTCCCACCGTCCACTGTAGCAAAGCGCCAGCGCGTAATACCCCTGCGCCAGCGAAAAATTCGAGTTGAGCTGGAGCGCCAGTTCGAACTCGGACAGTGCATGGTCGAGTCGGCGCGTGGAGAAATACACGCTGGCCAAAGCCGTGTGCGCCCAGGCGTCGTCGTTGTCGGCGGCAATCGCCGCCAACGCCGCCTGCTCGGCGACCGGCGCCGCGGTTGCAATGTCCGTCCAGCCCAGATGGACGCCAAACATCAGGTTGGTCGCTAACAGGGCCAGCGCCTGGCCGTAGGTCGCATCGATCGCAATGGCGCGTTCCAGCAGCGCTTGCGCAGTGAGACTGTCGGTCCGCGTCACCCGCCAGTGATGCGACAGCGCCCGCATCACCAGGTCCCAGGCGTCCACGCTGCTGGGCGGCTTGCGTCGGCTGCGAGAGTTCTCGGCCGCGTAGATCTGCGGCTCGATCGCGGTGACGATGGCGTCGGTGATCTCGTCCTGAACTGCAAATACATCGGTCAGCTTGCGGTCATAGTGCTCCGCCCAGATATGGCTGCCGGTTGCGGTGTCGTTGAGCTGGGCTGTGATGCGGACGCGATCGCCGCTTCTTCTCACGCTGCCCTCGACCACGTAGCGTACCCCGAGTTCGGTCGCGACCTGCCTCATGTGCACCGCTTTGCCCTTGTAGGTAAAGGATGAGTTACGCGCGATCACGAAGAACCAGCGGAGTTTCGACAGCGCGGTGATGATGTCTTCGCTGATGCCGTCGGAAAAATACTCCTGCTCCCGGTCGCCGCTCATATTGTCGAATGGCAGCACGGCGATTGCCGGCCGGTCGGGCAGCGCCAACGCCGAACGCAGCTGCTCTGCCTCTACGGCGGGAGCTGCACGCGCATCGCATGGCGCGCTCACCGCGCCGACGAAGCGAATGCCCTTGCGAGGAATGGTGCGTATAAGCCGCTGCTGCTTGCCATTGTCGCCGATCGCGTTTCGCGCGGCGTTGATCCGGCTATCCAGTGTCGAGTCCGAGACGATCCGTCCACCCCACACCAGCGCAATCAGGTCGTCCCTTGTGACCACGCGATCGCGATGTTTCAACAGGTGAACCAGCAGGTCGAAAACCTGCGGCTGCATCGCTACCAGATTGCCGTCACGGCGCAGCTCGCGGCGATCGGTATCGAGGATATGGTTGTCGAATTTGAATTTCACTTGCCCCATCGCATGTTTTCTCAAGAAACAATCAAGTTCGCCTCATGAAGAGATCAAGCGTCAGGCAAAGACCTGTCGCCATTCTCGATGCATCCCTTCCAAACCGGGAGTTGCAATTCCATCTCCCGCAGCGGAGCTAATTTCATGACGGAAACCCAAGCCATTGGCCCGGCGATACCGGGCGGTTGGCTGCCAAGATTCACTGCATTGCTGTTTGAAGGTGTGGTCTATCTCACATTTCTGTTCACGATTCTGTACGCCATCGGATTCGTATCGGGACTTGTCGTGCCGAAGTCCATCGATACCGGCGCGGAATCGGGGATATTCGAGGCAATTGTCGTCGATCTCGTCCTGATCTCGTTATTACCCTTCCAACATAGCGGTGCGGCGCGGAATTCTTTCAAACACTGCTGGGGGCCATTTATTCCGAGGCCCATCGAGCGGAGCGCCCATGTGCTGGGCGCAAGCCTGGCGCTGCTGCTCCTGTTCTGGCAATGGCGTGCGATGCCAGCCGTCATCTGGCACGTCGAGGAGCCAGAAATAGCAATGTTGATCGCCACGCTGTCGTTCGTCGCCTGGGTCGTCGTCGTCATCAGCGCCTTCCTGATAGCTCAATCCGAACCCGTCGGACTGTATCGGGTCGCCAATAGTCGCGCGGGCCTACAAATGCCTGCAATCGCGCCTTTTCACCATCGGCTTCTGCGCCGGCCGATCTACCCAGGCATCATCATCGCGTTCTGGGCGGCCCCGACGATGAGCGTCGGGCATCTGCTGCTTGCGGTGGCGGCCACGGCCTACATCTTACTCGCCATTATGCTGGAAGGGCGTAATCTGATCGGTGCATTCGGTGGCGAGTAGCGCCGTTACCGGTAGCGTTCTCGATCCTGGTCCCAATGGCCCGCGCCAGACGGGTCACTTCTCAATTGTCTGTAAGGAGACGGAAGAACCATGAAACATACAGGAAGCTGTTTTTGCGGAGCGGTCGAAGTCGAGGTCACCGGTGCGCCGGAGGGAATGGGTTATTGCCATTGCCGTTCGTGCCGCTCATGGTCCGGTGGCCCGGTCAACGCGTTCACGCTGTGGAAGCCGGAAGCGGTCCGGATTACGGCAGGCGCGCAGCATGTGGCGACGTTCGAGAAGACGCCGATGAGCCAGCGCAAATACTGCGCTCAATGCGGCGGTCATCTGATGACCAATCATCCGACCCTCGGCCTGGTCGACGTGTTTGCGGCGACTTTGCCAACGCTTGCATTCGCGCCCGGCGTGCACGTGAACTACGCGGAGACAGTGCTGCCGATGCGGGACGGTCTGCCCAAACTGAAGGATTTTCCCGCTGAGCTTGGCGGGTCCGGTGAGATGATTGCCGAGTAGGAGGTTGAGGCGCAGCGAATGCTCTTCGCGGCGTGCTTTCGTCGACGGCGCGTCGCCCGACTCCGGCATCTGACCGGGCCGGGCGGCATCGCTTTGCGCATGAGGTCCAGACCTGGAGCCTGCAGCTGACGGGAGGTCGCGGCTGAGGGCCAACTTGAGAGCTATGTCGGCGGCAGGTCCCGCCCTGCAAAATCGGGGTTTGGCGTCACCCCCCCGGTTCCGGTAAGAAAGCCTTGAAGTCGCGGGCGAAAATCGTCGTTTCGCCGGACTGAATAACAAGGGGAAATGCCGGAGATGACCGCCAAGCCGCAATTGCCGGAGCGAACGCCGCGTGCAAAGGGAGAGCCGACTGCCCTGGATGGCCTGCTGGTTGTCGATTTCACCCGCGTCGTGGCCGGCCCGGCATGCACGCAAACGCTGGCAGATTTCGGCGCCGAAGTGATCAAGGTCGAAAACCCCGACGGGGGCGACGATACCCGTCACTACGAGCATGCGGAAATCGGTGGCGAGAGCGCGGCCTTCCTCAGCCTCAATCGCAACAAGCGCGGCATCGCCCTCGATTTCACCAATCCGGCGGCGCTCGAAGTCGCGCGCGAACTGATCGCGAAAGCGGATGTCGTGGTGGAGAATTTCTCCGGCGGCGTGATGAAGAAGTATGGTCTTGACTATGCCTCGGTCGTGGCGAGCAATCCGCGGCTGATCTATTGCTCGATCTCCGCCTATGGCCGCAAGGGTGAGTTCGCCTTGCGTCCGGGGTTTGATCCGATCACGCAGGCCGAAAGCGGCTTCATGTCGTTGAACGGTTTCCCGGACGGCGAGCCGGTGCGAACCGGTCCACCGATCGTTGACTTGGCGACGGGCATGTCGGCGTGCAACGCGATCCTGCTGGCGCTGATCGCCCGCGACCGGCTCGGCCGCGGCCAGCAGGTCGAGGTCGCGCTGATCGACACCGCCGTAGCGATGACCGCATTCTACGGTATGGCGTATCTGGTCAGCGGCGCGAATCCTGGCCGCTTTGGAAATTCGCCGAATGGCTCGCCCACCGTGGGTCTTTATCAAGCCTCCGACGGACCGCTTTACATGGCTTGCGCCAATGACCGCCTGTATCGCCGGCTGGTGACCGACGTGCTGGACCGGCCCGACCTGGTCACCGATCCCGAATTTGCGCATCGAAAAAATCGAACCGCCAACAAGGAAAAGTTGCGCGCCATCATCGCGGGTATCTTTGCCAGCAACAGCCTCGAGCATTGGATGGCCAAGATGAAGAAGGCCAACATACCGGTCGGCCATTTGCGCACGGTCGAACAAGGTTTTAACGCGCCGGAAGTGCGCGGTCGCGATCGGCTCAGCCAGATTCCGCATCCGACCGCGGGCGTCGTTCCCAATATCGAAACGCCGCTGCATATGAGCTTGACGCCAACCATCGATCCGGTGGCGGCGCCGCTTCTGGGCCAACATACCAGGGAGGTGCTCCGCAAAACGCTTGGCTACGACGAGCGACGTATCGCCGATCTGGCCGAGGCGGGGGCTTTCGGCAAGCCGGGAAACACGGCCTGAGCGGCGGACGAGGCTCGATGCATCTCGCAAACGAATAACGTCCCTGCGTTTGAGCGACGCCTAACGTGTTCAAAGCGGTAGCTTTTCCCGTTTGTCTACGGTTAAGTTGCCGGCAAAATGGGAGAGAAGCACCATGAACGACGGGACGCTCAGCCGGCCGACAAGGAATGTCGAACTCGGCGCCAGCGGCGAAGAATTCCAGAATCTTCACGAATTTGTCCGTAAGGCCCGCGCCAGGCTCAACCAGAACGCATGGGACTATATCGTCGGCGCTGCTGAGACCGAGACCACCATGCGCCGCAATCGCATGGCGCTCGACGAGATCGCATTCCGACCACGGGTGCTGCGGAATGTCGCCAAAGTCGACGCCTCGACCGAGGTATTTGGTCGGCGCCTGCGCCTGCCCGTCATGATTGCGCCGGTCGGCGCGCTCGAGATTTTTGATCCCGATTCAGCCGCCGCCGTCGTGCGCGGCGTGGGAAAATTCGGCGCGGCTCACATGCTGAGTTCGGTGTCAGAACCAGGGCTCGAGGCCACCGCCACGGCTGCGCCCGATGCGCTGCGCATCTACCAGCTTTACGTCCGCGGTGACGACGCTTTTGTCGAAGACTGTGTCAGTCGTTCCATCGACAACGGCTACACCGCCTTCTGCCTGACCGTCGATACCGCGCATTACAGCCGGCGCGAGCGGGATATCGCCAAGCGGTATGTCCGCGAAAGTCGCATCCGGGCCACCGGCGGTGATTTCCAGAAGGGGCTGGATTGGCGCACCGTGAAGCTGATCAAGGACAAGTACAAAATACCGCTGGTGCTCAAAGGTATCGCAACCGCGGAAGATGCTGCCATCGCGCTCGATCATGGTGTGGACTGGATCTATGTGTCGAACCATGGCGGCCGTCAGCTCGATCATGGCCGCGGCTCGATGCATGTCCTGCCGGAAATCGTCGACGCCGTTGCCGGCCGCGCCAAGATCATGGTCGACGGTTCTTTCTGTCGTGGCACCGACATCGTGAAGGCGATCGCTTCAGGCGCCGATCTGGTTGGTATCGGCCGTCTGCAATGCTGGGCGCTTGCGGCCGGCGGAGAAGCCGGCATCGTACGAATGCTGGAACTTCTGGAAGACGAGGTGATCCGCTGTCTCGGGCTGCTCGGCGTCACCTGTTTTGCCGAGCTCGACAAGTCTTACCTGCACGCGGCGACCGCGACCAACCTTCCGAGCGTGTTTAGCGCATTCCCGCTGCTGGATATCGAGCCCTATCGTTATTGAGAAGGCGTACGCCGTTCCCAGAACCTGGCGCGCAGCTTCGCATTATCAGCGGCGCCGGACGGCGCGCCGCCGAACACAAGTCCAATCTCACCAAAGCCAGTAGCCTCAAGCGGATGCCAGAAGATCCTTTCGCCCAATTCAGCCTCGAGAAGGCGATCGGCCTGCGCTGGACATTGCGGGACATTCAAGCTCGCCGCCTGAAAATGTCACCCGTCAGCGATGAGGATTTGAAGATATTGACGGAGCTCGGCCTGGTGGAAGCGCGTGACGAAGGACTCGTGCTCACTCAGGCCGGGATTGCGATTTTGAACGGGGCGTAGTCAGCGCGCCTTCAAAAAACTCTCGCCGGAGTCGCAGGGCGTGCAGCGATAGGTCAGCACGTCGTAGTTTTGATCGCGTGGCTCGATCATGGTCAAGCGCATCTGTGCGCCGCATTTCATGCACGGCATTTCTATGCTGGTTTGAAAACGCGTACAGGTAGGCGTTGGTCGAAACGCTTGCAGCATCGTATCCCCTTGTCCCGAAGAGACTTAAAACAGAGACGCAACGCCACCGACAATCGATCTTTCGCGAATCACTATGCCACACTGTCGCCACCATTGGAATCGGTTCCGTATACGTGAGGCTACGGCGGATGAACAGGAAATCATTCCTTGCGGCGGGGACTTTCAACCGCGCTCGGCGGAGCCAATCTGGCGCAGACGTAGCTGGGAATTGTGTTAACTTGCCCCAGGCGACATTGGAGGGCGATCATGACGGAACCGAAACTTGAAGTGCCGGCCGAACTGCGCGAACTGGCGGAGAAAACCATTGATCAGGCAGAAAAGGCGTTCGGCATGTTCTTCGACGCCGCCGGAAAATCCATGACGACAATGCCCGGCGCGGGGACTGACATTTCGAAGCAGGCGCTGTCGTTCACGGAACAGAATATGAAGGCTGCATTCGAGCACGCGCGCAAGCTGGTGCATGCGACCGATCTGCAGGAAGCGATGCAGATCCAGTCCGAGTTCCTGCGCAGCCAGTTCACCAATGCCGGCGAACATATGCGGCAGATCACCGGCGGCGTCATGTCGGCCGCAAGGGATTCGACCAAAGGCAAGTTTTAACGCTACGCCGTTGGCGAATGGTCGGGGAACTTTCTTCGCTGCCGAGCTTTAATTCCGAGTGAAATCAAAGTGGATTTTTCGGATGGCGAAGGATTTGGCAAGAGATCATGCGGGCCGAAGCGGTGGTACGCCGCTGAAGGTTGCGATCGGTGTGGCTGTTCTTGGCGTGCTCGGCATGCTGATCGTTGATCATGGGCCGTGGAACAAGCCAAAAATGCAGCCGGCCTTCATGGCGAGTTCGACCGGTGAGGCTGCGCGGGCGGCTGGTGCTGAGGTCACTCCGACCGAACCGAAGCTGCGGGTGGAGCCTGAACCGCCCACGCCGAAGCCCGTCCATCCGGTTAATCCGGCGCCCCAGTAAGGGCGAACTAGACGCGTCGGGCAAATCAGTTGCACATTGATGTCATCGCAAACATCGAAGCCCGCGCCGTAAAACGGTCGCGGGCGTTTTAGTTTTAGGGCTGGTTCAGTTCTCGAGGTTGTTCGTTAACGACTTCACTTGTCAAAACCGCCTCATCGAAGTTTATGCATTCTTTGACCGCTCGAAAGCAGTTTGACATGTCGGGCAAATCACCGGGATAACGCCATCATCGCGAAAATTGCACCGCCCGCACGGAGAAATCCGCCGCGGGCTTTTTGCTTTGGAATTTGCCGATCGACGCCGCAACTCCCGACGTCCCCGCCTTGGGCGTCGCGAGCGCGCCGCCGTCCGAGCCTTCTTTCACACAATTGGCCGGCGCGCGCGAACGCGCCGGCTTGCGGCGCGGTTCGTCACCGCCGCACGCGGCCCCGAAAGGATCAGGTTCGCGCCCCAAATGATCTGCGCTGCATCGCGCGATCATGCCGCACATCTCCTTTCAGGGAGATGCCAATGACCGCCTATCTGATATCGCTGGCGCTCATCGGTCTCGTCGTCATTGCCGTAGCCGAGAGCTGCCATGAGCGCCGAAGTCATCCAGTTTATTCAGCGTCCTGGACGCGCCGACGGATTTTCCGACGATCGCTTTCCGATCTGTTGGTGCAGAATTCTTCAGCCTTTTACGCTGACGTGACCTCAGACCAGCCTGCTGAGCCGGAAAGGGGAGAGACCTAGCGCGGCCAAAGCCCTTGTCGAGCTCCGCGCGGACGTTCAGCATTTGCGACGGTGGCGCCGCAGCGTGGAGCAAGCGCAGAGCTACACCTTCAAGGCCGCCATCACAATGATAGTTACCGGATTCGTCGGTGCCGTGTGGCTCGGCATCAAGGCGACGCTCGGGAAATCAATCGCGGTCGCACCGAATGCTGTTGATGAAGTGTGGCCCTGCCATCGTATCGAATTCGCGAGGTTGACGCGAGTGACGATGATATCGCTGATGCGCTGGCGGAATTGCATCAGTTGACGTTCCTCGATTCTGCTCCCGTTCCCGGGTCTGATCAAGGACACTGGTGGGGTGCGCTTCACCGAACCGGCCCGGTCGCCTTCGCCGGCATTATTCCGTCGACCCATATGCTGAACGCCGGCTCTTTTTGCCGCGTTGGCGTTGGGTCGAGCCTTGCGGCCTTGGGCTGCAGTAACGCCTGATGACGGCCATGGAGGCGCGCGCGTGTCTGAATGGGTGGTGTTCGATCATCGCCGATACCACGGACAATATCCACTCGGCCAACAACTTCATTCGCGCGGGCTATCGTTTGTTCAGCCCGGCGAATCCCTGGGCGTGGTCGAATACGCTTTATTGGAGAAGGACGTGAAATAGCGCACCATCCGATGCACGCCATGAATCGCTTTAACCGCTCGGTCGCCTCATGGCCGCCGGACGTTTTTGCGTTCTTTGGGTTGGTTTTCGCGCCGAGTAGCCATGCTTCCCGCGCGCCTTGATCATTGACGGTCAACCGGTAGACTGGCGAAGCTACGGCGCCAAACAGACGGGGGCAGGCGAGGAAACATATGGCTGGAAACGGCGGAAAGCCGGAGGCTGGTTCGTCCGCGGGGCCGGGGACGGATGGCTATGTCGCCATGGTCGCTCGCGCCAGGGGTCTGATCCCGGAGTTGCGTGACCGTGCGCCACGGACGGAAGAGCTTCGGCGCTTGCCGCCGGAAACCGAGCGCGCCTTGCATGATTGCGGCCTGTTCCGGATCGTGCAGCCCAGGCGCGTGGGAGGCGCCGAGCTTGACTATGTCGCCCTGGTCGATTGCGCCGACGCGCTGGGCCAGGCGGACGCTTCCGTTGCGTGGAATTTTGCCAATCTTGCCAGCCATCACTGGATGCTGGGGATGTTTGACCGCAAGGCGCAGGACGCCGTCTGGAACGAAAATGCCGACGCGCTGATCGCGTCCTCCTTCATCTTTCCGGCCGGGCGAGCGAGAAAGGCGGATGGCGGTTATGTCCTGCGCGGTCATTGGCCGTTCTCTTCCGGCGTCGAGTCCTGCGACTGGAACATGCTTGCCGGCGTCGTGTCGTCGGACGACGAAGCCGACGGCATCGAGTATCGGATATTTCTGCTGAACAGGCGCGACTACAGGATCAACGACACCTGGAACGCGACGGGACTGTGCGGTACCGGGTCGAACGACGTATGGGTCGAGGATGCCTTTGTTGCGGAGACGATGACCATCGCTGTCAGCGAACTGACCGGCGGGCCAACGCCGGGAAGTGTGGTCAACCCGAACGCGCTGTATGCACTGCCGGTTTTTTCGCTCTTTCCTTACGTATTGTCGGGCGTCGGGTTAGGCAATGCGCAATCCTGTTTGGATGACTACGTCGAGTTCGCGCGGCACCGGGCCTCGACCTACAATCGCGCCAAACTGAGCGATCTGCAGACGACCCAAATCAAGATTGCGGAGGCGTCCGCCAAGATCGACGCTGCCCGCCTTATCATGCGCACGAACTGCATCCAGGCCATGGACGATGCGCGGCGTGGCTACGTTCCGGATCTTGCAGGCAAGACGCGGCTCCGGCGGGATGGGGCTTACTCGGTGAACCTTTGCACGGAAGCGGTATCGCTGTTGTTCGCGGCAAGCGGTGCGCGCAGCCTGTTCACCTCGGGCGCGCTGCAGCGGCAATTCCGCGATGCCCACGCCGTGAATTCGCACCTCGCATTCAATTTCGATGCGGCGGGAACCAACTATGGACGCGTGGCGCTTGGCCTGCCGTCCGAAAATCTGACGCTCTGAGGCCTGGCGGATGTCCGACGCACCTAAACATCCGGCCGATCCGGCCAACGAATTCGCCAGCGACAATTCGGCGATCGATCCGCGCGACTTTCGCAATGCGCTGGGGACGTTTGCCACGGGCGTCACCATCGTCACGGCGATGGCGGCGGACGGCAGGCCCTACGGCGTGACCTGTAATTCCTTTGCCTCGGTGTCGCTCAATCCGCCGCTGGTGCTGTGGAGCCTTGGGATGTTCTCCCAGGGACTGCAGACCTTTCAGAATGCCAGCCACTTCACCGTCAATGTTCTCGGTGCTTCCCAGCAAGCACTGGCTTCACAGTTTGCAAAATCGTCGGACGACAAATTCGCCGGCGTGAGCTGGACACCGGGGCTTGGCAACGCGCCGGTGTTGGCTGACAGCGTGGCCAGTTTCCAGTGTCGTGCTGCCAATCGCTATTATGGCGGCGACCACATCATCTTCCTCGGCGCCGTCGAAGCCTACGCCTATAATCGACAGGAGCCTCTGCGGTTCGCGGGCGGCGGCCTCGGCCGGGTTGTCGCCGCAGGTGGCAGCAGATACTCCTCAGCGTCGCACTTTCGTCACGTGTTTGTGCGATACGAGAATTACTCGGCCGCCTTCGAGACGTTCGATGCACCTGCGTTGATTCGGGGCATGACTTTTTCAGCCATGAGGATCATGGACTGGCGTCCGAGTTCGCGATCCTGCCAATCCTTGCCGGCATAGAGCAGGGTACCGAACGGTCCGGTCTCCTCCTGGAACGCCAGCAGTTGATCGGCGACGCTTTCCGGCGTCCCGTGAACGATCAGCTTGTCGCAGATCGATTCCAACGTTACCTCGTCATCGGGCTGATCGCGCCGCGTCTTGAACAGTTCGATGCGGCCGCTGCGCTTCAACTTGGTGAACAGCGAGCGATAGTAATAGACATAGGGGCCATCTGGATCGGTGGCGTAGGCCTTTGCTGTCGCCGCGTCTTTGGCGACGAATACGCTCTTGGCAACGCGCCAGTTTGCTGCATCGGCTGGCCGGCCCGCGCGCTCACATCCCTCGACATATTTGGGCCAGTGGCTCTTCACCCAGGCCGGCATCAGGAAGTTCGCCGAGATTGGCTCCCAACCGCGCGCGGCAGCCTCCGTCACGCCCTTGGAAAACGGCGCCACCGCGGTGACCACGATCGGCGGATGTGGCCGTTGCAGGGGCCGTGGAATAAAACCCTGGCCGACGTCTCCGATGAAGGTTTTCTGAACCGAGATGTTCCAGAATTGGCCCTGAAGATTATAAGGTGGCTCATTCGCCCAGATCTGAAGCACCTGATTGATCGCTTCCAGGAACATCGCATTCCTGTCCGTTCCGAGATTGCCGAACACTTCCGCGTCCGACAGCAGGCCGCCGGGGCTGATCCCGAAGATCAGGCGCCCGTCGAGCATGTGATCGAGCATCGCGATCGAAGCTGCGACCGCGGCCGGGTGCGCATTCGGCATGTTGACGGTGCCGGTGCCGAGCTTGATCTGTTTGGTTGCCGCCGCGAGCCAGGCGATGAAAGCGATGCTGGAAGTGATGTTTTCCGCTCTGTCGGTGACGTGCTCGCCGACATAGGCTTCGGTGAAGCCGAGTTCATCAGCCAGCAGGAAAGCCTCGCGATCCTCCTGCAGAGAAAGCCGCCAATCCTTGTCGAGGGGATGGATCGGCATCGTAAAGAACCCGAGCTTCATGGTCTGCTTTTCCCACAGGCAGGCTTTTTGTTTGGCGCCGACCGTGCGTCGATCGCCGCATGAAAACAAGCTCAAAGTCGAAATAATCTCCCGATATCAAACTTGACCTTTGCCGGTCCCGACCGTCTAATCCCGCAAAAATACCGATGTTCGACCCCGGGGAGGTCACGCCAACAATGAAAGCCGCGGCTTTCACTTACGCCTGCGCAACCAGCGTCGCACAGGCGCCCGACTTTCTTACTGCCAC
>CADEDX010000144.1 GCA_902826195.1 uncultured Bradyrhizobium sp.
AATCCTTGTCCGCGAATTACCGAAATCGATGTCCCGGATTTACCGAAACACGCAGCTGACAAGGTCCGATGGAAGATCATCCGGCTTCGATATCATGAAGCCATTGAATCAGATCGATCAGCAGATTCAAGCCGTAAAGCAACTATCCGACCCGCGTCGGACGCTGGGTCTCTTGAGGATTGCGCCAGTCGATCCCGGACAGCAGATAGGAGAGCTGCGCCGGCGAGATCATCACCGGTTCACCGGCTACCGATGGCCAGATGAACCTTCCTCTCTCGAGCCTTTTTGTAAAAAGGCATGCTCCCTGGCCATCATGCCAAATGACCTTCAAAAGATCCCCGCGTTTGCCCCTGAAGCAGAAAAGACCACCGCCCATAGCATCGCGCTTGAGCACTTCCTGCACGCGCAGAGCCAGGCTCGGAAAGCCACACCGCATGTCCGTATGGCCCGTCGCCAGCCACACTCGCACGCCCGTCGGGATCGGGATCAACGTAGTGTCTCCAGCCCTCGCATGATCCGTAGCAAAACCGCGACATCGACGTTGTGGTCCACGATCACGCGTCGACCATTCGCGGTCACGATCTCCAAAGTGCCCGTCATCGCCGGCGCGGTCGCTGGCGTCGTCGACTGGATCTCCGGCACAATCTGGGCTGGCACAAACCCATCGGCTTGACCGCCGCCGAGCTGTCCTTCGCGATAGGCCTTACGCCATGAAAACAGAAGCTGCTTCGCAACCCCATGATGCCGTGCTGTCGCCGACACCATCCGAGGACCCAAAAAACTTTCCTCGACAATTCGGAGTTTCTCAGCTTTCGACCAGCGCCGACGCCGACCAGTCTCCACAATCTCAAGACGGCTCACTCGGCGACTATCAGTAAGGATATCCATACTGACAGTCAGCTACAGGTCGGAAAAACTCGCAAGACGGCCGTCCTCGGACGGATACACCTCATTCGCAGTTGATGCGGTTCCAGATTTAACTTCGAACGCCGATATCAAGCTTAATGCAAGCGATCGATTGCGCCCCGGGTTTTCGCCGCTAGGGTTTCGAACATCGGGCATTGTTGTCCGGGACCAGGAGTGGCGCAGGCGTCGGGCGATCATTCTCCGCCCAGCGGCCTCGCATGAGCCGAACCGGAATCAAATGGCCAATTATCGTATTGTTTCAGTCGATGATGCCGGCAAAGTTCGTTCGCAGCGCAACTTCGCGTGCGCGACTGACGAAGACGCGATCATCTGGGCTAAGCAATTAGAAAACGAGAAACCTACCGAGCTTTGGAGCGGACCTCGCTTCGTCATGCGCATCGACCCAAGATCCCGTGCGACGACTTAGGCTATATCTGCAATGTATGCCCGTCCAGAATTTAGGCTTGTGTGCGACAATTGCGACTCGATGGGAATAATTCTCGATTACGCAGAAGATGCACCGCCGTCCACGCTGATAAGGTGTCGCACCTGTGGCGCTCCTCGTGGCACGCTTGGTTCTCTCCGAAATCTCGGCAAGTCAGATAAACGAGATCTCTTTGAACTCTGATGCGGGGTGTTCACCTACCTCCGGGAACCGCCGTTGGGGCGGTCTTTTGCTACGAACATCACATTGACTCCAGCGATGCGAGAAGGTGGGATCGCTTTTCGAGTGCAGGAGGATCTGATGAGCGATTGGCAGCCCGACTTCGACCAATTCGAGGCTGATCTGCATGATCGAGATGCTCAGACATCATTTTCAGAAAAAATCTTGATATACGTCGACAACACCATGGTCTTGAGCACAGAGGATAATTCAAGACTGCTTGCGAGCCTGAACCTCGCCCGAGACTGGTTCAGCGAAAATAATCCAGCAGGCGTCGACTTTGACTACGAGGTTATCAAATAACAGCGTTCCCATTAACGTTGAGCGGTTAGGTTAAAAGCGCTTCCGGGTTGCTCGCCTTGGTTGCGCCACATACGGTTGTCGTGTCCTGCAATTGGCGGCTCCATTAGACAGCGCGGGGCCGCTGCGTATGCAGGGCGGCCGCCGGTCTTGCGTTGGAAGCGGGAGATCGGCGGTCCAATCAGCTTGCAGCTTGCGCGCTCCGCACCTGGTGTCAATCGGCGTCCAATTTTGACGCGCGTATTGCCGCATCAGCGAATGTTACTCTAATGGCGCCATTGCCGATGACGATCCGATGTCGATTGATCTGTTGCACCAGACGGCTTTCCCGGCTTGCTCGACGAGAGGGGCTGTGGGCGGGTCGGGCCCTACATAGCCCGAGCCGTCCACAACCCCGGGCAATGGGGCGGCTGTCGTGGCGTCGTCGAACGGGCCCTGGGCAACCAGTCCGCCGGGCCAAGCTGCAATCGGCCATGTTGCTTCGAGGGCCGGCAGCAAGATCGGGATCATCACCTTGAGCCGCTTGCCGCACACCCGATCCGACGCCTCCCACAGCGCCGTCATCGCGTCCTTGATCGTCGCACCATATCTACGCTTGCGCTCTCGCGGTGCCTCGACCTCGCCCGACCCAACCGTCTCGCGTTGCCGAAGTGCGCGCACCGCATGCTTGCGATGCCAGCCCGTCGTCGCGCAGAGCGCGTCGAGGATGCGCCCCTTCTCCGCCCGTTTGGCCGATCGATAACGCTCGATCACCGCCGACACCACTTCGCGCCGCGCGCCCATGCTGATCCTTCCCGCCATTCACGACACCAACCCGATTCGGTGGTGCCGCCCCAGTCACCGGCGAGAAGTTGTTCAGTAACATTCTGGGTGAGGCAATGCGCGCGCGGGGCCAAAATTTGCACGCCGAAACACGCTCGTTCGCGTCGGTCGGAAGCTTTCAGCTTTCAAGAATCGTGAACATCGCAGTAGCGTTGCGCGGTCAGTCTGAATGGCAGCCCGACGCAATCATCCTGCCAAGATAGATGGCGACCGGTCCGGTCAGCGCCATGCCGCGTAACTCGCTCGGCGATATCAGCCGCGCACCGATGATCTCACGGTTGTCGAGCTGTAACTCGGGCAGCCGATCCAGTCGTAGTTCAAAGAAATGTACTTTATCTATTCGCCCTTCCCAGAGGCCCTGAGCGTCGCCCACAGCGACCAGCGAGAATGCTCCGGCGAGGCCGATCTCTTCTGCCAGTTCGCGGCGAGCCGCTACTTCAGGCGTCTCACCCTGCCGGACAGTGCCACCGGGGAAGTTCCACTCGATCCTATACGAAGAGCGCAGCAGCAGCAGCGCCTGACCGACGTAAACGGCCACAAGTGCCCCTTCATGCTGCTTGTGCCGCAGTCGCCACCAGATGCGGGCAATCGGGAAGCCGACACGGTATGCGGTCCGCCAGGCAGCGTCGAGAAGCGTTGAACGTCGAGTTTGCCCAAGGTCTGACATGGATCAAACTCTACTACCTTTGCTGGTTAGAGGGGCAGCTTTTCGCCGGTACTGGTTTTGGCCGTTGTCCCAGCTACATCTTGTGGTGACCCTGAAGCCGGGCCCTCGACATTTGAACGATGCCGATCTCCACCCGCTTGCAGCGAATGAGTCTGTTTTGGCACGTAGCCGAGATCGGCTGTGCCCCGGACGTCCGCCCCTCGCCAAGATCTGTCATTTCTAAAGTACTTGCCCGTCAAGAGCGGCCGGTAAATCGCGTGCCTCAACCACTGCGGGGAGGCATGCACCAGTGGCAAAATGGCGCGACTTGAACCGTCTGCTTTGCAGATCGTTACCGCGGAGCGCTTCAGCGGTCAAAAGTCCGGGCATCTTGACCGCCCTTGCCGGTTGCATCGCTTGGCGTCGTCCTGGTTCGCTTGAACAACTGAACAACTTGCATGTCACACGCAGCCCCAGCGATCCCGCTACCACGGCGAGGATTCGTTTAATTTCCAGTCATAAGTGAACTTCCATATAGCCCGTCACGACCAAGAAAAGTAGCCTAATACTCGTAGGCGCAGGGCGTGAGGGGTGCACCATGCAATGGTTGTACGAAGTACGGTTACGCATCCTTCAGACAACGGCGACCGATATGCAAAATCGAATGACGGAGATTTGGGCTCTCAGAGAGGCCGTACGAACGTTCGAGGCAACACCTCGCGGCCCGGAACCAATTCGTCCCGCAGTCGTCGCCCCACCAGCGCCCGTCGACATCACGCGCTTCTAAAGCAAACTCCGCAGCTGAGGTCGAGACAGCGGCGGCTTCTGCGAAGCAGTCACACTACTTTAGGTATGTGCTTATCTTCACAAAGTTCTAGGATATGTTTGTCCCCAAGCCGTTTACAGCGGCGATGATAGCAACTGCGATGCCGGCGGCAGTCACGCCGTACTCGATGGCAGTGGCACCGGATTCGTCAGCTAGGAATTTGCGGATCATCTTCAGCTAAATCCACTCGCATAAAACTGGATTTTTTTGTTCCAGTTCAGGAACTTACCCATGAAAGTTCCGACATAACGAAGCCGATTGTTGGGCGTGCCTCGCGATCGCGTACTGACAATCTCGCCTGGCATCGATCCCGCTCCATATCTTGAGGTCTCAAACAAAGATGTGGAAGCACTCCGCTCGCGCTTTGGACGGTACGGAAAAAAATTATCCTGACGCTCGGACGCCTGGATGTGCGAAAGGGCCACGATATGGTGGTGCGATCGCGTCCTGGGATCGCAGCGGCAGTCCCTGATACTCATTACCTCGTTGTCGGGAAAGGTTATCCCGCAAGAATATTTGTCCTCGCATCAAACCTCGGCGTGAGAGCGGGCGTGACGGTTGTGGACTATGTTCCGACAGTAATCTGCCGGCGCTCTTTGCGTGGTGCGACGTCTACGTAATGGTCGATCGCTCCGATCCGGAGATGCAAGAAGTCGGGGGCTTTGGCATCGTCTATCTCGAAGCGGCTGCGTGTGGCAAACCAACCGTCGCGGGCAACCAGGGCGGCTGCCCTGACGCGGTGGCTGATCAGCAGACCGGGATCCTTGTGGACTGCACCGACGTTCCGGCCATTGAGCGCGCCGTTATCCGATTGTTGTCGAACGAAACGGAGTCGCGACGGATGGGGCTAGCTGGCAAGGAGCGAGTCTCCAAAGAATTCTGCAAGTTCGATCAGCTCCAACGGATCGAGGATGCACTCCAACGGTGCGTCAGCAAGTAACATTGCCCGTTGCCTATCCGATTGGCGGTGTCCAAGTTCGGCGTCGTTTCGAGCTCCATGTTCTCATGGTCACTTGCCACTTTCTTGGTTAGCATAGCCGCAAGGATTCGGCGTCAATATGCCAAGCGCCGATCGAAGCAAAAGCATGAATGGCGCCGGGCAGATCCTCTATTGGGGAGTCGCGGAGTACATTGAGTTCTTCAGCCTAAACATTGCTCATCACAATTGGGGTCTGCCGTTTGCTTAGCCGCAGGTCGACCCGCTGGGAAAGTGATCGTGCAGGTGTTTCCCTAAAAGCGTGAATGCAACAAGAACGATTAGCTGGAGCCGCGGTCCTTTGTTGTGTACATCACATTTATCAACCGCCGCTGGAAGGTGGATTCACCAGTGCCAAGGGGCGCGACGTAATCCGCCCGATTCGCGACTCTTTAGGGCGGGGAGCGCGCTTTGGAGTTAGATTGAGATAAACGCGGTATTCTCCGGATTGCAGGATTTCAAATTCGAAACCTCGAAGAGCCCGTTCGATGATCGATGCGGCTTCTGGGCTGTGAATCTCCACACAGAAGTTGCGGACGCAGCCAAACTCTCAGCGTGTTCGCCGAACAGCGTCGATTCGGCGCCCTCAATATCGATCTTCAGGATATCAACCAACGGTCGCGGACACTTTTGCAAAAGAGTCGGCATGTCCAGAGCTTTTGCATCGGCCGCTTCATTTGGCTGGACAGTACGAACTGGCGTCGCCCACTCTTTCCCGTCACGAAAGGCGCTGCGGACCAGCTTGAGGTCGCACGATCGGCTCCACGCGGCAGCTTCAACCAAGCGCGCAAGGTTGCCGTAAGGAGCGAGGTTCTGTGCATACAGCGCCGCGTTTTGGGGAGTCCGGTTCGACAGCCAGCACATGCGCATCGGGTAATGCATTCAGGAAGACGATGCTGGCATAGCCGACATTGGCTCCCAGATCGATGATCGTGCAAGCTTCGCGCGCGACTGATAAAATTAGCCAGGTCTTCGTTGATAAAAATCTGATCGAACACCCGCGGGTCGCTGCTACCACCCACTCGCGTCATTATCAGATGTTGCGTCCCTGGTGGCCTTACGTGTTTGACGCCGGAGACAACTCTGAAACGATCACATATGCGTATTGCTAGCCAACACATTCCCTGAGCGACACCCAAGAGACTTAGGTCGCGCCACGGCTTTTCCGAATACCGCAGCAACCCATTCACATGTTTGCCCGACCAAAAAAAGAACCTCGGTATCACTGTTATGCACGATCAACATCACGCCGCAGAACTGATACAGCCAGCAAGTCTCGACGAATTTTATGTCGTAATCAGGACAGCTACGCGTTGCTTTCTTTCGGGACCGCAAGTTTACAGCGGCCATAAGGCGACACACGCCGCCGGCTTCTTGAGACGAGACCTTGCATCCATCTGTACAGGAATCGCGCGGGATGCTGAATTCTTTATCTTGTCGCCGAGTATTAATTCCTCTTCACTTAGTTTGCAGCTGTTTGGAGCGACAGTTTCGCGTCTTCCTGTCGCATTTCCTTCATAGGTTCGCCCCGTCGCATCGTCCCAAGCCGCGGCGGCGCTCTTGCTCGCGCTTAAGACCTGCTCTCCATTTCCCGAAAAGCATCGTCGGATGTGCTCCCTTCTCAATCGCATCTTCATCAATCTTAGCCGGCAGTTCGAAGCTGGGGTTATTCCTCCCGAATTGTTACGTTCGGCCAAAAAATTGGAGAACGCCGAGCAGGAGTTACTGCCATCGCAAATGACCGGGCTTCTGAAAATCTCCGGTATCCCCAGCCGCTCTCCCTGGCGGTCGACAAAGTTTGCTTCAAAACCGCGCCTGCAATTTTCTTTAGTGACTGTTCTTACAGAATTGCATGAGTTTCGTCGGACCATCGAACGAGGACCGACGGCAGATTCCGTCGGCTTATCCTGTCAGGGGAAGTGGAGGCCGCTACCAACGGACATCGTCAGCATGAGCGGCGCGTCCGTTCTGGAGCTGCACCCCTCCCCGCAAGCCCCATTTTCGAAGGGGCCACACAAACAAGACCCTTCTCCCAGGATGCCGGGGCGCCAGTGGCGATCGGAACGGAGTTCCGTCCCGGCCATGACAGGAAGACGCTCGCCCGCCTACTGGCCTAGTTCTTTCCACTTCTTCGCCGCGATTAGAGCGCGATTAACACTCAAGATCAGGGTTTATGAGTCCTTTACAACAATCTCCCGTGATTCCGTTGGTTTTTGCAATCGTTTGAGTACAAAATGTCTTTTTCGCGCAAGCTGCGCCGCATCCTTCTTGCAGGCGCCATCATTGGCCCCGCGACCCTGGCGCCCGAGATGAGTTCGGCCGAAGGCTTGCTCGATTTCTTGTTCGGCGGCAGCCAGAAACAGGAACGCCAACAAGCGCCTCCGCCCTCTCGGCCGATGCTCGCAGGCCCCGGTTTCTGCGTACGGAGCTGCGACGGAAAATACTTTCCGCTGATGCGCGGCGCCGCCTCGCCGGCGCAGATGTGCAAGGCCTTCTGTCCGGCGAGCCAGACCGAAGTTTTCTTCGGCTCCAGGATTGAGGACGCCCATGCCCGAAGCGGCGAACGCTACGCCGATAGTAAAAACGCCTTTGCCTATCGGAACGCACTCCGCGCTGACTGCACCTGCAACGGCCACAGTCCTGCAGGCCTTGCGCCGCTCGACCTCGGTCAGGACGATTCGCTTCGGCCCGGTGACATGCTCGCCACCAATGATGGGCTCGTCGCCTATTCCGGCACACGGGTCGGCGTTTTTTTGGGCCTGACGCCGCCGGTGCGCGGGCGGCTGAACGATATGAAGGTCGCGCCGCGTCGAGCGGATATGGCGGCAAATAACGCGGCAACTTCCACGGCGGCCCGCAGGCCGCTCCCAGCGGCGACCGTCGCAATGAAGCCTGTGCCCGGGCGCGACAAGCGCGCAGAGGTGGATCGACCTGCAAATTGAGGTCGCGTAATGGCGCACGTTAGACGGCGCGTTCGAATGATCCCGATCGGTTAAAGCAACAGAACGCAAAACTAGAGTTTCTGGGCCAATTCGGCCAGCCTGTTGCCCGCGCCATCAAGGCGGCGGCGAGAACCGCTTCGCCAACCTTAGCCACCATTGAACGCGGAGAACAGCGTCGGCCGCGAGCCCCGGCGGAATAGTCGCGGCTAACACGGTGCCGCCAAGAACACTTCACCACCTTCCCATTCGCCGTGTCCACGAAACTGGATCTGCATCGACACGGCAGCGAGCGAGCTTGGTCAGTCAAGAACGTAGCCGAGCTGTAATTGGCGAGGAATGTGACCCTGTGGTCCGCGAGAGCGAGATCGACCGCAGGCGGAACGACTCCAGCACCACTCCAGAGCCGCCATCCCTTCCTTGGCGCCCCTCCTCTCTGCCGGATGGCAGAACACTCGAATCCAGTCGACCCAGGCGTCAGGCGATCATTTCCGATTTGGCCAAGTCGCCCATCAGCTTACCGGCTGAAGTAATTGAATTATCTTGGGATCGAGCGCGCTTCATCTGTTTTGCAATGGTCCCTCTAGCAAGAGATCGGGCACTCCTGCGCAAATCGATTTAATCAAAATTCTAACCGCTCCGGACGGAGCCGCTCGCCAGCAAATTGCCATGCCGCCGTTGGCAAAGCCATGTGAGCGCAGCGATTTAAGTCAGAACACGACCGCGTTCCCCTTAAAGCCTTCAAAGCGCGGTGATTTTTCTGGTCTTGCAAACCCTGCTTGATCGACAGAAAGCATGAGTTTTTTCTTGGTGCAGGAACTTCAGGGTCTCGCCGGTTTCTGGAATCGTGAAGTACCAACATAATCGGCCTAACGGTCACACTCTAAGTTCAGACAGCTAGGAGCATTCAGATCTTAGTTGACTGAAATTAAATCGCGTAGATAGTCCAAGTGTCGCCGCAATTTTGATTCGGCTGAGGATTTTGTAAGGACGAAACAAGACTCAAATGAGTTCCGGTGTCGGGCAAAACCTGTGGGAAACTTTTAAATTTGTCCGGACGATGGCTGAATGGCGTCGTCATTTAGCAAAGATTGTGTTAACGTTCCAACATAGCGGTAATCTGGTTCCGCGGGGATATATCTCATGAAGCTCAAAATTTTGACGATACTCGCGGCAAGCTTGACGTTTTCTACAGGGGCGTCAGCTGTTACCAATCTGATTGACAACGGTGACTTCTCTACGCCGTTTTCGTTCAACTCCAATCCTTATGGATATGCTACCGACTACAATCAGGTAACGTATCCGAACTCCAACTCTATGGTGCCAGAAAGCACGATCGCGATCGGTGCCAATCCTATCTTGAACCATAATTCTTTCGTTAATATCCCCGGTAGCAATAATATGCTGCTGGTCAACGGAGCTACCGGCGGGGATGACAAGGCGGTATTGACATATACGAGCAATGCTCTCGTCGCGGGGAGTTACGTGTTCAGTGCATCGGTGATGAATATTTGTTGCAATCCCACTTTCGGGGGTGGAAATTCTCCATCCCAGTTGTTGTTTCAGATCAGCCAAAATGGCGGGTCCACATGGGATAATATCGCCAGCTACACTACGAATCCGTCGCTGCCAGACGCCGGAATTTTGAATTCGCTAAATTCGCCGTTCGTAGCATTATCTGCATTCGTGTTTAGGATCATAGACGCGAAGACCGATGCAGGTGGCAATGACTTCGCTATCGATAACCTTTCTATTCAGGCAGCTGCCGTTCCGGGCCCGATCGTAGGCGCAGGTCTTCCCGGTCTTCTGATGGCTCTGGGTGGACTCGTTGCCCTATCGCGACGCCGCCGCAGTAAAGGTGCTATTGCCTGATCATCGTGGTGAGTAGAACTGTTGACCTAGAGAAACCGCCTTCGGGCGGTTTTTTTGTACCTTCCCCGGATCGTCTTGAGCGGTAAGCGTAGCGCTGCGGCCCTTTTGATTGGCGCTTGACGCTTATTTTGTCCGCGTGGCGCGTCGCCGCGGCTTCCATATGTCTGACAACGCGTTGACGGCGGCCTCAAGTGCCTTCCGGTCGACGACGTTGGGATCGAGCCGCTCGGGGCCCCAGAGGCGCATATGTTCGTGCTCTGGATGGGCGGGATCGCTGATGGCGTCGATGCCGTTACATGAAAGTTCGGTGGCAGGTCAGCCGGCACCCATGGCGACGCGCGACATCTGTGACAATCGCCCCCGGCTCGAGGCTTTCCGCGGCAATCTGTGCCTTCAAATCGTCCGGCCAGCGCTTTCGACCTGCGCCAGCATACACTTCGATACGTGGGGACCGTCGACTTATGTCGTGCGAATGGTCGTCCATTGTGAGCCCCCTTGCCGAAGATGACTCTTCTAACGGTGCTCCCAAGGCTGCGCACAAACAATCTGAAGGGCCTCGCCGCTACGCTTACCTTGGGCGAACAGATCTCGCCTGCAAGCATACAAAATCGCCTCACGGCGGACGGTCCGGCCGGGCGGGGCCTGTTTACGTGTTATTCCTGTTAGCTTCCAGCGAGGCGTTTTTCGGGCGCTCGACTGCCATAATCCAGCGAAATTTGAATAGCTTAAGCGAGCTCGAAAGTTCCTCCGACCATTCAAGAGCAAGGTAGGAACTGGTGCCCAATAGGGCTCGTGCAGGCGCGTAACAGGGCCGACAATATTCCGCGGCGCTGCATGTGAATGGCCCGCAGCAAACCGGCTGACCATCCTGGCCTGTCAGCAGCAGTTCGCAGGATCGGTCGTAGACGCAAGCTCGTTCGCCAATGTCTCTTGATGTGGCTTATCCCCTGGTAACGTAGCTCGGTAGAACGACGGCGTCGGATGCACGCCTCCAATAGTGCCGCAGCGGGCGGACATCTTTGTCGCCCAGCGCAACGGTGCGGCGCGACGATCAAGATGGGAATCCCGCGGCGGTCGAACTACGCGTTCCGAAGCCGTGCACGGACTTTCTAGCTTTCGGAAGTCCTGAAGCCACGTCGCCTGGCCGAGATGGCTCTCACCGCCGTCCTGCAGGAAGCCTTTAAGCACAGCGTCTCTACCCGCTCCGCGGACGATTTTGCGCGGCTGGCATCTCCAAGATGCTCGGTCAGACGGTTGCGAGAGCGACGACAAGTTGAAGGCTTTCCTCGCACGCTCGAGTGGCGACCGGCGTATCGTATCCATGCCAATGTGAAGGTGCGTTAGAATGGCCGCACCGACTATATCGCAGTAATCGTCGCGGTTGGCGTCAACAGTGGCAGCCGCCGCTGGCCGAGGCACGGGACGAGGTCCGGCTCATCAATACCGGGCCGTCTTTAATGGCAGCGCTATTGAGGCTGGGCTGGACGGCAGGTAATGTCCGCACGATCGACCTCGCAGGCGAGGCACTGCCGCTGCGCCTGGCGGATGATCTGTTCAAGGCCAATCCGGACCTGGCTCTCTTCAACCTCTACGGCCCAACTAAAACAACGGTTTACTCGACTTACTCCGCGTTTCGAACGCGGACCGGCGATCGCCCGCGATCGCCAAGCCACTATGTAATACGCAAGTCTATGTATTGGGCCCGCAAGGTGGACTGCTGCCCAAGGGAGCGACGGGAGAACTTTACATAGGTGGCGCAGGTGTCTCGCGCGGCTACCTCGGTCGGCCGGGCCTGACCCGGGAACGCTTCATCCCCAACCCGTACGGCACAGGATCTCTCTACCGCACGGGAGATCTCGTCCGGTGGCGCACGGATAACGAGCTCGAGTACTTGCGGCGCGACGACGGGCGGATCAAAATTCACGGCCAGCGCGTCGAACTCGGAGAAATCGAGAGCAAATCGAGACCCTGCCGGGCATTGCTTCAGCGGTTATCCTGGCCCTGCCCAATGACAGTGGAGGCCAGGTCTTGCATGCATACGCCATCACGACGGCGGCGCAGCGATATGACTACCCTCAGCTGACGTCGGCGCGGTCGCGCAGCCTTCCGCACCACATGCTTCCTTCCAGTTTGACCTGGGTGGCGTTTTCCGATGCTGCCAAACGGCAAGCTCAACCGACGGGCGCTGCCGTTGCCGCAGTCGACATCCGGGTCCACATCATTTGAACCGCCGACCACTGAGATTGAGCGCAAGCTTGCGACGATCTGGAAGGAAGTTCTGCAGATCGAACGCGTGGGCGTCAGGGATAATTTTTACGATCTCGGAGGGTCATCACTTCAGGGCTTTATGATCTTTGCCCGTATCGCCGAACGTCTCAAGATCAGCTTGCCGGCCGCGACGATGTTGCAGGCCCCGACGATTTTTCTCCAAAGCCAACTGATGGATCAATCATCGGGCAAAAAGCACGATGATGACGACATCGTCGTCCAGTTTCGAAGTGGAGGATCGCAACAACCATTGTTTTTCGTTCACGATGGTTGGGGCGGCATCATGTTTGTGCGGGAGTTGGCCAGCCTGCTCGAGACAGACCGCGCGATTTACGGGATTCGTCCCCCGGCGCTTGACGGAAAGTATGCCATTCCGCAAACGATTGAAGCCGTTGCGGCGGAATATATCGAGGCGATACGACAGAAGCAGCCGCGCGGGCCGTATATGCTGGCCGGTTACTCATTTGGCGGCTTTGCCGCATTTGAGATGGCGCGGCAGCTGATGGCGTCGGGAGAGAGCGCGCGCTATCTGGGCTTCATTGACGCTTCAAAGAGCCGTCGGATCCGGTTCTTGTCCGGGGACGGCAATCCGTCGGAAGGCTCACCATCGATGTTGTGCTGCAAAAAGCCGCGCATTTCAGCCTTCATTATGTTCGCTCGATCGGCGAGATGATCACCGCAAGGAAAAACGCCCGGCGTCTTTCGCGTGGATTGCCGCTGGCGCCGTCTGCGGTCCATGGGCACTACCACTTTGTTTTTGGAAGGGCGGTGAAGCGGTACAGGCCGCAACCCTATCCCGGAAGAGTTATTGTGTTTGCGGGAAGCAACAAGGAAAAGCTGCATGATGCCCGTTGGAGACAAGTCGCGACGGACGTCGAGGTACTCGAGATTGGAGGGTAAACTACAGCCGAATCCTCGCAAGAAACATCGACGAGACGCTGAGCGGCGATGCCCTGTTCTTCTCCGAAATACCTTCCCTTACCTCCCATGCTGGGTTTTACGAAATTTCGGCCTGCTGATGCGCGCT
>CADEDX010000145.1:0-1423 GCA_902826195.1 uncultured Bradyrhizobium sp.
TCGGTTCCTGCGCCACCGCGCGGTCGCGCGCCAGTGCTTCCAGTGTCTTCTGCAGGCTCGAATCCAGCGAAAGCTTGATGACAGGCGTATCCTTCACCGTTGCCATCGCGGCATCGGAGGAATGCGGCGCAAGGATCGGCATCGGCTTACGCAACTGCGGCACCGCGACCGCCTTGGCTTGCGCGGCGTCCTCTTTCAACACCGCGCCATCCTCGACCATCCGCGCCAGCACGCGGTCGCGTGCGGCGTGCGCTGCTTCCGGATGACGGTCGAGCCGGCGGCGCTCCGGCGATTGCGGCAACGCGACCAGAAGTGCGGCTTCCGCCAGCGACAGCCGCTTGGGCTCCTTGCCGAAATAGCCGTTGGACGCGGCGCGAATGCCTTCGAGATTGCCGCCGAACGGCGCCAGCGTCAGATACAGATCGAGGATCTCGTCCTTGCTGAGCTGCCGCTCGAGCTGAACCGCGCGCACCATCTGGCGCAGCTTTGCATAAAGCGACCGCTCGCGCCGCGGCTCCATCAGTCGCGCCAGTTGCATCGTGATGGTCGAGCCGCCGGAGACAATGTGGCCGCGCGTGCCGAACTGCAGCGCCGCGCGCCCGAGCGCCACGGGATCGACTCCGCCATGCGTCCAGAACCGGCGATCTTCATACGCCAGCAGCAATTTCAGATAGGTCGGATCGACCGCCGTCCTGGCATCGACCGGCAGCCGCCAGCGTCCATCCGCCATCGCGTAAGCGCGCAGCAGTTTTCCGTTGCGATCGACGATCGTGGTGGAAACTTTTCGCGACGCCTCCAGCGGCAATGGCCCGAGCGAGGCGACCCAGCCCGCGAACGCGGTGGTCGCGACGATCAGCACAAAGGCGAGGGACACTGCGATCCGGAAGAAGCGGTGGCGACCACCGCCGCCTCCGCCGTCATGCCCGGGCTTGACCCGGACATCCACATCTTCACCTTTCGCAGCCAAGAGCGTGGATGGCCGGGTCATCTGCGCGAAGACGCGCTTCGCGCTTTTGCCCGGCCATGACGAAGATCGTGTCTGGCGTGGCCCGTCACTCATTTCGCCGAACGCACCTCAACCAAGCCCGTTCCGGTGCGGCCGTAGCGCGACGGATTGTACATGTCCTCGACATAGGCCTGCGGCAGCACGTATTTGCCGGGCGACACCGCGCGCACGATGTAGGCCACCGTGAACACCGACTCGTCGTCGCTGGCGCGGTCGATGGCCGCCGTGAAGCGGTCGTCTCGGAACTCGGTATGCTCCGGCTCCTCACCGTCCTCGATCCAGTCCAGCGTGCCGCTATCGCCCGACGACACCAGATGCGGGTTGTCGATCTCGAGGCCCGCCGGCAGATAATCGGCGACCAGGATGGGTCCGTATTCCTGCTTGGCCTCGGTGATCTTCAGCCCCACCCGCAAGCGA
>CADEDX010000145.1:1433-9755 GCA_902826195.1 uncultured Bradyrhizobium sp.
ACGACGCTCTTCGCGGCAGTGCCGTCGATATCGAGCGACAGCGTTTCCTTCGACAGCGCCCGCGCCGCCAGCACCAGCCAGGCGTTCTCCTGCGTCGACGTGTAAGGCGTGAGCCCCCTCGCCACTTCGACCCGCTGCACGGCTTGCGTCAGCGTGGCCCGCGGCGCGTTGCCTTCGCTGGCAAGCGAGACCAGTGCAGCCGCGTCGCGCAGCGCCGAGCCGTAGTCGGTGCGGCCGAACTCGAGCGTGGGCTTTGGCGCCAGCGCCTCCAGCGCCGCGCCATAGACCCGCTCCGCCCGCGTCTTGTCGCCGACCAAAGCCAGCGCCGCCGCGAGCTGCGACTTCGCAATCGGCGTCGCGAGGTTGGAGAGTTTTGTGTCGGCGAGATAGCGCAGATCGCCGATCGGCGCTGCGCCGTTGCGGGCCAGCACGTAGAGGCCGTAGGCGAGATCGCGGCCGCCATCCTTTTCCGGCTCGTTGGCGTTGACGACCGAGTTTCGGATACGGTCCAGCGCGTTCTTGAACAGCACATCCGGGACCGCAAAACCCTTTTCACGGGCGCGGGTCAGGAAGTCCGTCACATAGGCGTCGAGCCAGGAATCGTCGCCGCCGGCCGACCACAGGCCGAACGATCCGTTCGAGCCCTGCCGCGCCAGCAGCCGTTCGATCGCGTCCTTGATGCGCTGGTCGACCGCGGTATCCATCGCCAGATGCGCCCCCGCCGCCAGATCATTGACATAGAGCAGCGGCATGGCGCGGCTGGTGATCTGCTCGGAGCAGCCGTAGGGATAACGATCCAGCGCCTTCAGAATCGTCGCCGCGTCGAGCGCGGTGGAGAGACCCACCGACAGCGACACGCCGCCGGTACCGGGCACCAGGTCGGAGAACATGTCAGGCGTCAGCGTCAGGCTCTCGCCCTTCGCCAACGTCCGGATCGAACGCCGCGCAAGCACCTGCGTCGCCGCCTTGACGTCGAGCGCGTAGTGCCGCGCCAGCGTCAGCCCGTTCGGGCCCTTGATATCGACGTCGAGATTGGCGGTGCCCGCGCCGCCAGCATCGATCGCCAGCCCCATCGAGGTCCGCTGCTTGGCGGCAAGTTTTACGGTGGTCGTCGGATTGCCCGTCACCTTCACCGGACCCGACGTTTTCACGCTGATGCTGTAATCGCCGGGCGCGCCCTCGACATTGTCGAGGTCGAAACTCATCGTGCCCTTGTCGCCATTGAGCAGGAAGCGCGGCAGTGTCGCCGTCAGCACCACGGGATCGCGCACAGTAACGTCGGTGGTCGCGCGGCCGAGTTTGGTCGCCGTCCACGCTACCGCCATGACGCGCGCCGTGCCAGCGAATTCCGGAATGTCAAAACTGATCTCGGCGGTGCCGTCGGCCCCGACCGTGACGATCCCCGAATAGAGCGCCAGCGGCTTTTGCGTGGGCGGGGAACCCTGCAGCTCCGCGCCGGCGGAGTCGCCGCCGGTTCGGATCTGGCCGCGCGTGCCCTGCATGCCGTCGATCAACTGCCCATAGAGGTCTCGGACTTCGGCGGTCAGGCGGCGCTGGCCGAGATAATATTCGTCCGGCGCCGGCGGCTTGTAATTGGTCAAATTGAGAATGCCGACGTCGACCGCGGCCACCACGACCTTGGCATCCTCGCCGGGATTGAGCCCGCCGAGCTTGACCGGAATCTTCAAGGCCGTGCCGGGCCGCACCAACGGCGGCGGCGACAGCGCGACCTGCAGCGTGCGGGTCTTCCTGTCGATGCCGAACCATTTCAGCCCGATCGCCCGCCCCGGCATCCGCTGTGCCGCCGCATCGAGCGGCCGGCGCAGCGTCGCCAGCACATAGGCGCCGGTGCCCCAGTCCTTGCCGACGGTGAGCTTGACCTGCTGGGTGCCTTCCTTGACGTCGAGCGTCTGCGTCGTCAGCAGGCGGTCGCCGAGCACGTTGATCGTAAGCTTGCCGGCGGTGCGGGCATTGACCGACACCACCATGGTGTCGCCGGACGCGTATTCCGCCTTGTCGACCGAGGTTTCCAAAAGGTCCGGCGTGTCCGCGCTGCCGTCCGAATACCAGCCGACGTCGAACTGCACCGATGTGACCGGGCCGTCGGCTTCAACCGATTTGACGTCGAGGCGATAGCGGCCGGGCTCCGGCGCAAGCGATACCCGCGCTGCCTTATCCGATGCCAGCGTCAGATCGCCATCGGCGACGCGCTTGGTCGACTTGACCGGTTCATATTCCCACGAAGAGTTCTGCCGATACCATTGGTAGCGCGACTCCATTTTGAGGAGTTCATAGCGCAGGCCATCACGCGGCAATTGCTTGTCGTCAGCGCCGACGAAGATGACGTCGAACTCGGCCTTGTCGCCTTCCGCCACGCTCTTGTCGCCAAATAGCGGCTTGACGCCGATCAGCGCCGCCTGCGGCGCGATCGGCAGCACCAGCTTGCGTTCGACCGAGCGGCCGCCGGTCTCCACCATGCGGATGAAGATCTGCGCTTCCTGCGGACGGGTCGAGGTCGGCGCCTTGGCCAGCGACACCGGGAAGGTCGCAACACCATTGGCGTCGGCCTCCGGCAGGTTCTCGTGCGGGGTGCGCTCGTTGGAGGCGGTCTCTTCGTCCGCCACGCCGAACTGGTAGCCGGGATAGCCCGGCCGCCCCGAGGCCGCGGGCGCCACCAGCATGTCACCTTCGAGCTGCAGGCCCGAGGCCGGCGCGCCGTAAAGGAATTTGCCGGTAACCTTCAGCTCTACGGGAGTCTCAGCCTTGATCGATTTCTCCTTGGTCGAGATGTCGAATTCAATCCGCTCGGGGATGTAGTCTTCGACCATGAAGGTGGTTTCGCCGACCGACGAACCCTTGGGATCCGTGAAGGCGCGCACCCGCCAGGTCCCGGCCGGGACCGCGGAGTTCAGCGGCACCGCCATCGAGCGGCCGCCTGCGCCCTGGTCGGGAAGCTGGGCGCGGCGGAACTCGACGCCATCAGGCCGCTCGATCACCAGCGTGAGCGGCCCGCCGGCCATCGCGTTGCCCTGCCCGTCGCGCAGCAGCGCGGTCAGATAGACGGTTTCGCTGGAGCGATAGACCCCGCGCTCGGCATAGACGAAGGCATCGGCGCCGGCCGGCACCGCGCGGCCGGAGACGCCGCGGTCGGTGAGGTCGAAGGCATTGGTCTTCAGGCTGAGGAAGGCGTAGTCCGCCTTGTCGCTCATGACCGTCAGCAAGGCCGGCGACAGCCCGCCCTCGCCGCGCGCCAATCCCGCCTCGAACAGCACGTGGCCGGCATCGTCGGTCTTGCGCGTGGCAAGGATCTCGTTGTTGCGCGCGACCAGCCGCACTTCTGCCTTTGAGACGGCTTGCGTCGACGCCAGCGAATTGACGAACACATGGATGCCGTCATTGCCGGAAAATGCCGTCAGCCCCATGTCGGAAACGATGAACCATTGCGTCGCCAGCGTGCCGTCGTCGTCGCCGCTGCCGGGACCCTTTGCGGAAGCCGTCATCACGTAGACGCCGGGCTGCAGGTCGCCGAGCGCCTGGTCGACCGGGAACGCCGTCACGACGTCCTGGTTCAGCGTGCTTGCGGTCGCGAGTTCGCCGGTCCAGACCTTGACGCCGCGCTCGTCGCCCAGGCTGGAAAGCTGGTAGCTCGACAGCGTCTTCTGGAAATCGCTGTCGACCACCGTGTTGATCAGATTGCGGTCGCCGATCCGGAACACGCTGACGTTCACCGACGGCGTATTGACGCTGACCAGCGGAATGCCGCGCTGGCCGGTTCGCGGCAACACATAGGCGCGGCCGGTGAAGCGTACGAACGGCTTGCGGTCGCGCACATAGATGTTGAACTCGGCCGATTTCGGCAGCGACTCTTTCACGGTGGACGGCAGGCCGGCGCGCAGATTGATGTTGTAGCGCTCGCCGTGCTTCAGCCCATCGACGCAGAGCTGCTTGCCTTCGGAGGTCAGCGCCGGCTTGTCGGTGCCGGCCTGCGCGACGAACGGCGCGAAATCGACGCGCTTGGCGAGGTCCTCGGAGAACTGGAAGCAGGCGCGCGGCGAGGCCCCGTCGGAATCGACAGTATAATCCAGCAGGCGGAAACCATGCTGGTCGCGCATCTTCTCATATTGGCCGCGGACCTCGGCGACCTCGCGCATGTCGAGCGACAGCCGCAGCGCATCGAGCGCCGGACGCCACAGCTTGCGCTCGGACATCGCCCGGCCCAGCACCGCCAGCGCATCGGCCTCTTCGGCCGCGTTGCCGGCGCGCTGATAGGCGATATAGGCCGCGGTCGAAGCGCGCTCGTACAGGAAAGTCTGTTCGCTGGAACTGGCCGAGCGGATCTGGAAGATGGTCTTGGCGAGTTTCAGCCAGTTGGAACTGTCCTCGGGCGTGGTGGCCGCGATCTGGCCGAGGATCTGCAGGCCGACGCGGAAGTCGGAACGCCTGAAGGCGGTGTCGGCATCGCTGCGCAGCGTCGCGGAGGGTTTGGCGACCACCCCGGCCTCGCTCTTGATCTGGGCCTCCAGCTTCACGGCCGAATCGGCCAGTTCGTCGCGCTTGAACGCCTTGTCGGCGGCGCCCGCCGCCGTCAGGCCAAGCGCCAGCGTGGCGCAAATCACTGTGGCGGGAACCAGACCGTTCATGATGGGCTCCTTGCCGCGGACATCGGCCGCGTAACGTCGAAAAGTGCGCGAAAAAGTGACGGACTGATGACAGGGATCTCTGGCTTGCGAAAGGTCGCATGCATGGCGCTGGCAGTCCAAACGGTCCCGGCCGTCTGACCGGCGGGCGCCGCGGCTGGCTTTATCTCAGGTGCGGACCACAAGGCCATGGCCCGCCGTCTGCCTTGGTCGCGAAGTCACAGAAATCGGTTCGACCCGGCTTGGCGGAAAAGCGGATTTTTCATATTGGCAGTGCTAGATAAGGAAGGCCTATAAAGGCGGATACCCGGCGCGGTTCCGCACCGACGGTCCCATAGCTCAACTGGATAGAGTAACGGATTTCTACTCCGTGGGTTGCAGGTTCGAATCCTGCTGGGATCGCCACCCCTCTCAGGCAGGGCAGTGTCGACGCGCAACGGGGGCTGCTCGATCTGCCGCACGCCTTTGCCGACGTTTGCCGCTCGGCTCGTATCTGCTGTCCGGCCTAATCCGTAACCGGACAAAGGCCGATCAGTCCGCGAAACTTATATGTTTACTCAACGCGATCGAGCTTTTCGTGTTGCGCGAAAGGCACGGCTACGAATTCATGCCGCGCTGCGGTCGATCTTCGTGCCCTGTGTCGCAGGGGCACTAGCCCGCGGCCCGCCACAGGAGCAAGGTAGCTTGCGGGGGATTATTTAGGCAGGGACAGCCATCATGACGGCCAGAGTAGCGCGCAGTAAAACCAAGCGAATTCCGTCAGCCCCTAGAAAGCCGCCGATCCAGGCCGCCAAGCTTGCCCGGCGACTCGCCGAGGTACAGGCCCTGCGTAAACTCGTTCAGAAAGCCGAAGCCAACCGAGCTTTCTGACATTGTCTACGCGGCATACCTGATCCGGAAATCGTCGATCCGCCTGCCGGACTTCAATTGAGCGGTCAGCCAGCGGGGTGTCTTTCCGCGGCCTGCCCAAGTTTCCGACGGTTGCTCCGGATTGCGGTATTTTGGCACGACCACAGGATAGGGTCGTCGCGCGCTCGATTTTACGCTCGACGACTTGGTCCTCGACTTGACACCCGAAGATTTGGCGCCAGAGGATCGGCCGGCCAGCTGCTTGCGGCCTGACGACTTGCCGGACGGCGATTTTCCGGCGGGAGAGGCCGGCCGAATTTCAATTCCGCGCTGGAGCAGCTTGAGGCGGCTTTCAAGCAGGCTCTTTTCAACCGTCAGCGCCTCAGCAAGCCGCTTCGCGACTTCTTCATGAAGCGCCCACAATTCATCGGTCGACATCGACTTGAAGTCATTTGAATTCATGACGGTCCCAAATCATGATTAGATTATCCGAAGCCGCATCGTCGAAATAAAACATGAGCATAAAAAGGCCGATTCAAGACAGTGTTTGTCTTAAGTCAGACATTTCATTTCAAGCGCGCAATTTGGACCGACGATTTAATCGGTCATTTGTGCAATCAGCCGGATATTGCAACGCGCACTGCGCGCGGAACGCGACATCGATCAAATGGTCAGAGAAAGCCCGGGGCTGCACGAAACGGTTTGCGGCTTGGGCTTAATTTGGGCTTATAATACCGCCAACAAACTGATCCGTTGCCCTGATAAAGGATGCGGACCGTCATGCCGAGAAAAGGAATTACCGGTCACGACGAGTGGGTCGTCACCGAGGCGCTGGCAACAGCGCTGATCGCGCTCGAACAACTCAAACCGACCCAGCAATCGCGCCAGCAGATGGACGACATCAAAAAATTGCTGGCCGCCAAATGCCAGCCAGGCACGATGAACCTGCATCTCGTCCAGGCAAAGTGCCGGCTGAATCCCCACGCTGATCGCGCCGTGATTTATCGAGAGTACGGGTTTGAGGATTGGGAAGTCTGAAACACGGAGGCTGCGCGCAACATACCGCGCGCGAGGAAAAGTCGGAAGGACATCACCATGAAGATGCCGCTCGTATCAGCCGGCGCAACGGCGTCGATCGTTCTGGCCGCGACCATCGCCCTGTCCGCGCCCGGGCGAGCGCAGACCTACGATCCGAGCTACCCGGTTTGCCTGCAGGTCTATCAGGGCATGGTGAATTTCTATTTTGAGTGCCATTATCGGACGATGGCGCAATGTGCGGCGTCAGCCTCCGGCCGCTCGGCCCAATGCGTGGTCAACCCCCGTATTACGGCGGGCCGAAAGCCGGGCGCGGCAAACGGCAAAAGCGCCACCCGGGCTATTAATTTGATTTAAGAACCAGCCCTTCGCCGGCCTCGCGCGTTCCTCACCAGCCGTAAGTGCCGAGCGCCAGCGGCCGCGACGGCGCCCTGGATGGCCCCTTCGCGGTTTGCGTCGTGTCGGTGCCCAGGCAGCGCCGTGCGGCCTCGATCTCGGCTTCGCTCGCGCCCTTGCTGCGGGCCCAATGCTCTGCGGCGGACGCACTGTATTTCGCCACATAATAGCGAACGACGGGGCATGAAATTCGACGCAAGACCCCCGACTGTTCGCCCGCAAAGCCGGTACTCGGCATTCCCAGGCACAGCGCCAACACGCACACCCAACGCAGGTCCATGTGATTCCCCTCTGCATCCAGAGGACACCGGCTTTCAGTCGCGCATCAAGCCTGATTGTCTGTTCCGGGCACGGAACACGCACCGCTGTGCCCGAGCCGCAACGGCCGCGCCGCGGTGGACCTTACGCGCGGCATGCGATTTTCTGCGATCATTAAAATTGATTGTTTACGAAAAGGGCCGAACCTGATCGCCGGCCGGGCGCCATTCGATCATTTCTGCTTGCCGCGGCATGGACGTATTGATGAATACACCGATGGAATTTGAACGCCGATCAATTGCCAGGACGACGATCTCGAAAGACGCGCTGCTGTTTTTTGACGCCAAGCGCGGCGTCCTCACCTGCCGCGTTCAGGACGTGACGAATACGGGAGCTGGAATCGAGCTCGGCAGCCTGAATTTGCTGCCGCTGGATTTCGAATTGAGCTTCGACAAGTTTCATACCATCCGCGAATGCCGCGTGGTCTGGCGGCAGGGCGATTTCGTCGGCGTTGCGTTTCAAAACTGATCGATCTGCAAATTTGCGCTCCGCTTTCAATCGGCCCGGGCAAGGCAAGCCGTCATGGACAATTCAAGTCCGGGCTTAGGAACTAACGTCGTGACAAGGCGTCGAATTCCGGAGCCTCCGAAAGCCCACGGAAGACATGGATGGACCGTTCGGACGGGTTCCCCGACCGCGCGGGCCGGTTCGGCGGCCTATACAACGGGAGTTCAGTAAATGTCCTGGGATCGACCGTTCCCTCAACCTGTCCCCCTTCCTGAAGGACCGCCCGCGCAGACCCTGCGTGACGTCGCCAGCTACATCAGGACGCTTCCTCAGCCGGAACGGGATTGCCAGCAGTGGCGGCTTGCCGTGCAGATGTTGATCGATGCGGCCGAAGACCGCGGACCCATGATGTTTGCCCACATGGGAGTTATCAGGGCTCTGGAAGCGCGCGCCGAAGGCGCACTCGAGCCCGCACGGCAATGCTCGGGTCACGGCATGACGCGCGGTATAACGTCAGCCTCTGAACCAAGCTGACGTCACCGGCGATATCTCAAACATGACGGGACAACTCCTACGCGACTAAAATGGTCGTCACCACGTGCCGCGACCGGCAGCCGGCCTGTTCGGTAATCCGCTTATG
>CADEDX010000145.1:9765-13176 GCA_902826195.1 uncultured Bradyrhizobium sp.
CTTGTCGCGTCATGCGCAGGTCTCTGACGGCCGGTCCGGATTGCGGAACTTCGGCAGAACGGCAGGATAAGGACGTCGACCCGTCGCTGAGGTTTCGCGCTCTTCGACGCCCCCCTTAAGCTGCTTGAGGCGTTCTTCGAGAACCCGCTTCTCGGCGAGCAAGGCGTCAGCAAGCCTGGTCGCGATTTCCTCGTGAAGCGCCCACAGTTCGTCCGTGGACATCGATTTGAGATCATTCCGGTTCACGGTCGTCTCCACGTAAGATTCATGGAAGCGCTATCGTCGGCGGTAAGCATCGACAGAATAGCCAATCAAACGGCTCTTTTGCGGCAATAAAGGTTCCAACATTAACGGCCACGCGATAGCAAAGTTCCGCCAATTGCAGAGTTCAAACAGATCAGAGCATTAGATCTTACAGTCGCAAAGAGTCGTTGTTGCAGACTCACGTTTCACAACCATTGATAGATTGGTCCACCACGCATCGCAAGCCAAGCAGTGGTTTGAAACTACGGGTTTTTACTTGACGCTTTCCTAAAACCGCCGCGCGCCCGACGCGTCGTCACGCAAAGCAACCACGACGGCTTTCGATTCGACGCAATCCCGCCGCATCTGCGCCACGTCACCGCCAAAGTCGGAGCGGAACTTTGCCCCGGAATTTCCGGCCGGGCGCGAACCTGTCCCGCAACAGAATGTTGGCGTCATGGCAGAGTATCGCCCCCGCAAGAACTGCGGTGCATCGAGATTACGTTTTGCGGCGCTGGCGCTGGCATTGGCATCGTCGAATGCCTACGCCGACACCTTTCAGGAAAAGTGGATGGGACGGATCGCCCGGCCGCCGGCGGACGATCAGGAAGCCTCCGTCTACTGGGAAGACAAGTGGGACGCGCGCGGCAAGCGCTTCAAGGCCAACGAGGTCTCCTGCGCACACCGTACCGAAGCGTTCGGCACCATCTTCGTCGTCACCAATCTGGAGAACGGCAAGAAGATCCATTGTCCGGTGCAGGATCGCGGGCCCTACGCACGCGGCCGGGTTCTCGACTTCTCGCTCGGCGCCGCGCGCCAGATCGGCTGCGATGGCTTGTGCCGCGTCACCGTGCGCCGCGCGGGCTACGAATGAGTAGCGCGTCGCGTCGTCGTTCGCCACGGCCCGGCCGCGCCACAATAGCCGAGCGCGCGTCTCCCTGGGGTAGGTGTAGGGGCGGCGCCCGGCTATTCGGGCCGCGCGGCGGAGCGGCCCCTACAGGAACTCATTTTTAACTTAAAGGGAATTTAAAACGCCGTTGATCCATCACGATTTTTATCGTGGTGATCGGTGCGGGCGTCGGACCTCGCAGGCGCAAATGGAACCAAACCAGCGCAAAACGGGCCGAAATCTCGGAAATTGAAGAATTGAGCGCCTGAGTGCGTTGGCCCGGCCTGCAGCGGCCGCAGTCCGCGTGCGAAGACGCGTTGTCGCCCACCCCAGTATTCGATTCGCGATGAGATGCTGGTGAGCATGGCGTTGGCTTGGCGACGCGTCGACCCGCATCGTCTAAAGGGTGCTGAGTTGGTCCGGGAGACCGCCACAGCCTGACGGCACGCCGCGCCGATCGAACGATCGAACGATCGCCGTGTGCCTTGCTGATGCAACCGACCTGAGAGCAGCATCGCCGCTGCGACAGAGAGGTGACGAGGCCCGGAGTGCCTAGGAGCCCGGGCCTCGTGGCCTCCAGTGGTAGCATTCGTCGTGATGAACGAACACCCTGCCCCCCGCTGCAAGCGCCGTTGTTATAGATGCGGGGTGCGCGCGCAGCCAATCCGTACGAGTACGGTGCAATAGTGTTGTACATACTGCTTGCGTGTGTCCCGCGCGCCTTCGCGGAGCACACGCCGGATGGGGCTGACGCCGCGCTCTACTGCTTATCGAACGGAATATACTGATGATACTCCTTAGGTACTGAGTTTCGATAGCGCGCGGGCACCGTGCCACTGTCGATCGAACGGTCGACTTCCTGCTGCCGGGTCATCCTGGCCGGCTTCTTTTTCTTCGCCGCCATCTTCTTCTGAGAGGCTGCGTTTTCAGCAGGCGCGTTTTCAGGTGCCTTGGCTTCCGGTGCGGGAGTGGAAGCCGCGGGCGCAGGCGCGGTTCCACCGCCGGGCGCGCCCTGCGCCAGCGCAACGCCGGACGGCAAGACGAGGAAAGCCACCGCGGACGCGGCAGCTACGAGACGAGACAATTTCTGCATGAAAAACTCCGGTCGGACTCCGTCACCGGCCGATCCTATTACGTCCGCAGCCGTCCGCACACGGGGATTTTAGCGAGACCAAAGGCCGAAAGCCGGCTGTCCCTGACCCGGCTGCAGCTCGTGAACACAAAGGCCAGCCGGCTGCACTGCCAGTCAGGACCGAGTGCGGCGCTGGCGGCCGGATCGGGATGGGAAAGGCTGATCATAATGAAACCCGCAAAGGCCAGTGCGATGACGGCGGCGACGAGCGCGAGGTTCTTGCGGGTCCACCAATTGTGGGGCATGGTAGTCGATCCAGTTGAATCGATCCAGTTGAGATGCCGGAACAATAGGGAACGGCCTGCTTTGACCCTTATGAACGGGTTCACACTACACGGAGTTGTGCGCGCACTCCTTGCGAAATCGGGTATAACTGGACCAATTCCATTGCCTGCGCGAATCTCTTACCAGACACTATGCGTTCAGGGTGAGCGCGTGGGCGGGGCGTGCGATGGACAAGAAGGACACAGGCTACGACTACGTCAGATACAAGCAATTGCTGGCGGAAGCCGTCGACGAGCCCAGGCGGCTCGAATTGATCGAGATCATGATCAGGGAAAATGCCCGCGACAGGCTGGAGGCGGAGCGCGCCGCGGACCGGATCGCGATGACGGTGATGACGGTGGCCCGCGTTCTCGGCCCCGGCGGCCGTAGCGAGCAGTTCTAGATAGCGTGGCCCCCTCCCGAAGCCGCGGCGCCCCGGACGAGGAACCGCCCCCAGCTTCCTTCGCGCCGGGACCGTTTGCCGCTTGCGCAAGTCTCCCCTGCTCTGCCGGCCTATTTCGGCGCTGGCATTTTGTCCCGGGTTCACTTACTTAGGCCCCATCTGGCGCCCGTGGGCGCGTCAAATCCCAAGAAAGAAAGCGACAAGGCCTTTTTATGAGCGGATTCAAGGAACCGAGCTTTGCGGATCGCCAGAAGGCCGCGATGCAGGCGCGTCAGGACATCCTGAACAAGTTTCGCGCCAAGCCGGGGCTTGATGACCCCGAGGTACAGCGCCGTCAGGCTGAGCGCGAAGCCCAGGCAGCCGCCCGCGCCAAGGCGAGGGAGGCCAAGGAAGCCGCCAAGGCCGAGCAGAAGCGCCTCGAGGCCGAGGCTGCTGCGGCCGAGGCCGCCCGGATTGCGCGCGAAAAGGAAGAAGAGGCCG
>CADEDX010000146.1:0-9846 GCA_902826195.1 uncultured Bradyrhizobium sp.
CCCGCCACCGTCAGGACGATCGATCCGGCCGAACGCTTTTCAGGCGAGGCGTAATGGGCCAGCACCGAAACGCTGAGCACGTTGACCATGGGGACGATGGCGATCATCGCCACCGAGGCGATCGCAAGCCCGGGATTGCCGAACATGCTGGCGGAAACCGAGAGTGCGACGTAATTTTGCCAGCGGGTGGCGCCCTGGAAGATCGAGGTGAAGGCGGGGCCGTCGACGCCTGCGCCCGCGAGCAGGGGGCGCAGCGCCAGGCACAACAGCGCGATCGCGAGCGCCGACAACAGCAGCGCGCCGCCGACGCCGCCGACCGGCACCGTGCTCAGATCGGCCCTGACCAGCGTCTGGATCAGAAAGAGCGGCAACAGCACGTAGTAGGTCAGCCGTTCGAGCCCCTGCCACTGTGTCTCGGGCCTGATCAGCGTCCGCTTCAGGATGAAGCCGAGTACGATCAGCAAGAACACCGGCAGCAGCGCGGCGATCACGACCGCCATGACTCAGCGGTCCGCGCGCAGTTTTGCCAACCGGTCCAGAGCGCCCTGCAGGATGAAGATCGCGGCATGCTCGTCGATCACCTCGGCGCGGCGGGCGCGGGAGACGTCCATGCCGATCAGTTCGCGCTCAACGGCGGCGGTCGACAGCCGCTCGTCCCACAGCGCGATGGCCAAGCCGGTGAGGTTGGAAAAATTGCGGGCAAAGGCGCGGGTCGATTGCGCGCGCGGCCCCTCGCTGCCGTCCATGTTGATGGGAAGTCCCAGCACGAAGCCGACCGCGTTGCGCTCGCCCGATATCGCCAAAAGCCGCGCCGCGTCGGCCTTGAATGCCTTGCGCTTGATGGTTTCGACGCCGGTCGCCAGCCGGCGGTCGGGATCGGAGACGGCGACGCCGATAGTCTTGGTGCCGAGGTCGAGGCCAACAAGGGCGCCGCGCTCGGGCCAGTGCGTGACGGCTTCGATCAGGGGGAGGATGGGGGCGGGCATGGTCCCGCATAACACCGGCGCGGCGTGGGCGCAAAGCCGATCACGGCGTGGCGTCCATGCAGGAACGCCACGCCGATTGTCGATGGACCTTAGCGGATCGCGACCGGGTTGATCATGCTCTGCACGCCGCCCTTGAAGCGCGGCTGGCCGAGCACGAACATGAACTCATAGGCCTTGTCCTTGGCGAGCTCGGCCGTGTTCATGTTTTCGAGGATGTAGGTGCCGTTCATCGGCAGCAGCACCTGATGTACCTCGAAGATGTTCTTGGTCTCGAACGGGACCGCCTCGACGCCCCAGGTATCGGCGCCGACGGCGACGACGCCCTTGCTCGTGAGATATTTGGCGCCTTCGACGCCGAGACCGGGTTCGCCAGCTCCAAAACGCTTGTCTTCCTTGCCGATCAGGCTGAGCCAGCCGGTGTGGAAGATCACGACGTCGCCTTGGCGTATTTCGACGCCCTGTTTCTTGGCGACTTCCTCGATCTCCTTGGTGTTGAACGCCGTGCCTTCCTTGACCACGTCGGTGCCGTAATGCGCGGCCATGTCGAGCAGCACGCCACGGGTGACCATCGGCGGGATCTTTTCGACGCCGAGCTTCTTCAGCCCGGTGGGATCGGCGAACTCGAGCAGCTTGTTGCCGTTGTAGTAGACGTGCTCAACGCCGATATGCCCGAGACCGTCGAGCTGGCTACCGACGCCGACCCAGCCTTCGATAATGTCATCATTGTAGGTGGTCTTGCTCGGTCCAAGGCCCGGGCTACCGGCCTGGCCGGGCTGTACCACGGTGATCTTGAAGCCGCGCGGCGGATAGGCGGGGGTCGTGGAATCGACGGGAATGCCGAGCGCGTAGGTCTTGCCGGTCTTGATCAACCCTGCGGCCTTCACCACCAGTTCAGGCGTCATATAGTTGGCGGCGCCGATCTCGTCGTTCGGTCCCCATTTCGATTTCGTCCAGTCTTGAGCACTTGCTGTTCCGACTCCACCCAACAAGGCAACAGAACAGCCCAATACGAACGCAATGCGCATCGCAGTCCCTCCCAGATTGACGTTATGGTTTTTGCTAACGAGCGCCTCATACTAACGTAGCAAAGCGCGGCGACCAGAAAATTCTGAGTCCGATGCTCGCATTGCGATCGAACGCCGCAGTGCGAAATGCGCCGCGCAACTTGCATTGTTACAACATTATGTCCGAGACGTTTCGCACGGCGAAATGAATGCCGCGTCAGGCGGCGATGACCTCGCCGTCGCTGCCCAGGCAGGACACAAAGCCTTGCAGCGCACTGTATTGATGCGCGCTGCGGCGGGTGATGAACAGCGTCTCGACCCGTGACTGGGCGGGCGACAGCGTATGGATGCTGACGCTGTCGTTTTTTCCGACCACGGCGCGCGGCAACATCATCACGCCCATGTCGGCGGCGACGCAGCCGATCATGCCGTCAAGCGTGCCGAGCTCGAACCGCGCCGAGGAAGGCCAGCCGAACTCCGTAAAAACCTGTTCGAGCCGCTGGCGGTAGGTGCAGCCGGTACGAAACACGAGTGCAGTGGGTCCGGGCTCCGGCGTGCCGGCACGGAGTGCGGCGAGGTTTTGCCATCGCCGCGCGGTCACCAGCACCAGTTCTTCGCGGAACGCGACCGCCGCATCGAGTTCGGAATGCTCGATCGGACCCGCGACGAACGCGCCGTCGAACGTGCCGTTGAGCACGCCGGCCACCAGCTCGGCGGTGGTCGAGGTCCGCAAGCTCAGCCGTACCTGCGGAAAGGGGCGATGGAAATTGGCCAGCAGCGCCGGCAGGCGGACGGCGGCCGTGGTTTCCATTGATCCGATCGCGAGCGGTCCCTTTGGCTCGCCGTCGTCGCGCGCGGCCAACAGCGCCTCGCGCGACAGCGCGGCCATCCGTTCGGCATAGGGCAACAGGCGGCGGCCGGCGCCGGTCAGGGTCATGCCGCGGCTGTGCCGTTCGAACAGCGCGGTGCCGATCTCGGCTTCCAGCGCTTTCACACGCTGCGTGACGTTGGACTGCACGGTGTTGAGCTCATCGGCGGCGCGGGTGATGCCGCCCAACCGCGCGACGGTCGAGAAGGTCAGGAGGTCGCTCAGCTCCATGGCACGCTCACGCTCCATTTCGTTTTAGTGATGTCTAAATTCTCTAGTATTCATTTTTGGAGATGATAGTCCGGCCTTATAGTGCTGTCCAGAATTCAGGGAATGGACATGCCGATATCAACGCCATTGACCGCCCGCCTAGGCATCCAGCATCCGATCCTGTCGGCACCGATGGATTTCATTGCGGGCGCTCGCCTCACGAAGGCCGTAAGCGCGGCGGGGGGATTTGGAATCCTCGGCGGAGGCTATGGCGACAAGGCGTGGCTTGAGCAGGAAACGACAAAACTTGCCGACGTACAAAATCCCTTCGGCATCGGCTTCATCACCTGGAGCCTGGCCAAACAGCCTGCGCTGCTGGACATCGCGCTTCAAGCGCGGCCGCGCGCGATCATGCTGTCGTTCGGGGATCCCGCGCCGTTCGCGCCGCGGATCAAATCATCCGGCGCGCTCTTGATCTGCCAGGTGCAGGACGAGGCGATGGCGCGGCAGGCGCTGGATGCCGGTGCCGACATTCTGGTCGCGCAGGGTACCGAGGCCGGCGGCCACGGCGCGTCGCGCACCACGCTCGACATCGTGCCGGCGATCGTCGATCTCGCCGCCGGCCGGGTGCCGGTGGTTGCCGCCGGCGGCATCGGCGACGGCCGCGGGCTGGCGGCGATGATGATGCTGGGCGCCTCCGGCGTGCTGCTCGGCACGCGCTTCTACGCCAGCCAGGAATGCGACGGGCCGGAGGAAGCCAAGCGGCGCATCTGCGCGGCGACCAGCGGCAACAGCGTCCGCGGCATCATCTTCGATCTCTCGCGCAACAATGTCTGGCCGGCGCCGTTCACCGGCCGCTGCCTGATCAATGATCATGCGCGGCGCTGGATGGGGCGCGAGGTCGAGTTGATGCAGAATGTCGGGGCGGTCGCGGCCGAATATGCGGCGGCGCGGGCGGCGGGCGATTTCGATATCGCCGCCGTCATCGCCGGCGAAGCCGTCGGGCTGATCCATGATATCCCGCCGGCCGGCGAGATCGTCGACCGGATCGTCACCGAGGCCGGACAGATACTAAACGGGCGGCGGAATTCCTTCGCCGCCTGACACCTTACCTCTTCACTTCACCCAAGCGAGCAAACACCATGTGGCCAGACCGCCGGATCATCGACCTCTTCAAGACCGAATTTCCGATCGTGCTGGCGCCGATGGCCGGCGTGGTGGACGCCGACCTCGTGATCGCGGCGGCGCAGGGCGGGGCGCTGGGCTCGCTGCCCTGCGCGATGATCACGGCCGAGAAGGCGCGCGAGCAGGTCAACATTATCCGCCAGCGCGTCTCGGCGCCGGTGAATATGAACTTCTTCTGCCACATGGCGGTTGATGCCGATCCCGCGCGCGAGGCAGGCTGGAAGGCGAGGCTCGGCGCCTACTATAGGGAGTGGGGGCTTGATCCCGCAGCGCCGTTTGCCGCCGCCAACCGCGCGCCGTTCGATGAGGCGATGTGCGCGGTGGTGGAGGAACTGAAGCCGGAGGTGGTCAGCTTCCATTTCGGCCTGCCAGATCCGGCACTGGTGAAGCGCGTCAAGGCAGCGGGGTCAATCGTAATGTCGTCGGCGACCGTCGTGAAGGAGGCGGTCTGGCTGGAGCAGAACGGCGCCGACGTGATCATCGCGCAGGGCGCGGAGGCCGGAGGCCATCGCGGCATGTTCCTGACCGACAACATCGCCCAGCAGCCCGGCACCTTTGCGCTGGTGCCGCAGGTGGTCGATGCGGTGAAGGTGCCTGTGATTGCGGCCGGCGGCATTGCCGACGGGCGCGGCATCGCGGCCGCGTTTGCGCTCGGCGCCGCCGGCGTGCAGATCGGCAGCGCCTATCTGCGCTGCCCGGAATCCAAGGTGAGTGCCGCGGGGCGTGTCGCGTTGGCCGAGGCGAGCGACGACGCCACCTTCATCACCAATGTCATGACCGGACGCCCGGCGCGCGGCGTTCCCAACCGCGTCATGCGGGAGGTCGGCCCGATCTCGCCGGATGCCCCGGCCTTCCCGCATGCCGCCACCGCGCTCGGCCCGTTGAAGGCGGCGGCCGAAATGCTCGGCAGAGTGGATTTCACCAACCTGTGGGCGGGGCAGGCGCTGCGGATGGGCCGCGAGGTGCCGGCGGCGGAGTTGACCCGTTCGCTCGCCAGCGCCGCGCTGGCCCGGCTGGGTGTCCTGGGCCGCCTCGGCGCGTAAGCGCCCAAACCCATGTCGCGGTGCAGGAGGGCGTATGAGGCCGGCGCTGCGAGCCATGCAACCGTCGATCGACATGGTTGTGACGAAAAATGGCTGCAATTGTTTTCGAGATAGGGGAGGATCACGAGGTCGGCTCCGTCGCGTGCCGTGCGGCGTGACTTGGTGCGAGGCTGGGGAACCGTGTGCCATGGACAACACTTATCCCCCCGACGAAGCGGAGTGGGCCCGCTGCATGTCGATAGCTCGGGGGCGGTGCGATGTTTCCTTATCTTCAAGAACGCAACATCAGTCGTCGTGAGGGCAAAGGCGGGGTGATGCGCGCCTTGATCCTGGCATTGTTGATCTTGACGATCGACGGCGCGCATCTTGCGAGGGCTGGTCTGAGCGACACGCCCCGCGAAACCTCGGCACCAGCCGATACCGCGATCGCTGCCAGCGAAGCGACCCAACAGACCGAGGAACAGATCGGCCTCACCAAGGCAACGCGTCGTAACGTGCAACGTCGGCTGACGAGGCTCGGGTTCGAGACGAGGGTCAATGGGACGTTCGATGAGCAGACGCGCGCGGCCATCTCGCGCTGGCAGGAGGAGAATGGTTACCCTTCGACCGGCTTCCTCAACGCCGGCCAGCACAAGGCGATGACGGACGCCGCGAAGCAGGCTGCCAAATCCGACCCTAAGGACCGTCGTCGCGCTGGAAACCGTACCCGCTATTCGCGTGGCGGCGGTCCAATCGGCGCGATCGGCGGCGCGGTGCGCGGCGTGGGGGGCGCCGTGCGTGGCGTAGGGAGGGGCGTAGGCAGCGCGGTGGGAGGACTATTCAGGTGATTAGTCCAGCTTCACCAGGATAGCCGGAAGCGCAGCCTCACAGCGCGTGGACCCAGGCCTCCGGATACAGCGCGTAGGCGTCGCCGCGCCGGGCTAGCCGCGAGAACGCCGGGAAGTGCAAATGCATCCCGGCGATCAGAACGCCGTCGGCGGAGACGCGGTCGAACATCCGCTTTCGTGCGGCGGCGGCTGCGGCCAGATCGGTGTCGAAGGCCATGCCGGCTTCGGGAAATGCGGTCTGCACTTCCGGCACGTGCACCGTGTCGCCCCAGATCATCAGTTGGTCGTTTCCTGAGGCGATCAGGTACGCGGTGTGGCCCGGCGTATGGCCGTGGCTCGGCACGGCGGTGACGCCGGGAAACACTTCGCCGTCCCGGAACAGTCGCGTCTGCTTCTTGTAGGGCGCAACCTGCTCGCGGCCGGCCTGGAAAAACAGTTTTGCCGACCGCTCGTCGGCTTTGGCCATTGCGCCGTCGTCAAACCAGTGCGGCAGCTCGTTCTCATGCATCGCAAGTTCCGCGTTCGGAAACAGCATCTGTCCATTGGTCATGTCGGTGAGGCCGGCAGAGTGGTCCGGATGCATATGGGTCAGCAGGACCGTGTCGATCGACTTTGGATCGATCCCGGCCGCAACGAGGTTGCGCTGAACGAAGCCGGCCGACGGCTGCATATAATTGCCCGAGCCCGTATCGACGAGGGCGATCCGTCCCTTCGAATGGATCAGGAACGTGTTGACGCTGGTTCGCCGCGCCGGCCGGAACGCATCGGTGAGGATCTGCTTCGCCTTGTTGAGATCGACATTGCGCATCACGTCGAGCGTGCCGTCGATATAGCCGTCGCTGATGGTGGTGACGACGATGTCGCCGATCCTGCGGTGATAGACGCCGGGAATTTGCGCTGCCGGTTGTGCGTTCATGCGGGGTGACCTCGAGGCTGGGTGGCTGGCTCAGGCGCCGACCGATGTCAAAAATTCTTCGATAGTGTCGGAGAGCAAATCGGGGGTCTGCACCGACATGTAGTGCCCGGTGCGGATTTCGACGTAACGGGCGCCGGGTATGGTGTTGGCGACGCCTTCCGCCAGCGCCGGCGGCCGCACGCGGTCGAGGCTGCCGCCGATCACCAGCACGGGACAATCAAGTTTCGCCAGTTCGTCCTGCATCTCGGCCGCCGCCAGCATGCGCCAGATCGTGGCGTAGCTGGAGGGATCGTTGCCGAGCCATCGGGTCCGGAATTGCTCGAAGCGCTTGAGGTCGCCGCGCAGCTCCGAGCCGTAGCCGTTCAGCATGGACTCCTCGACCGCGAACCCCATGCCGGCGGCTTCGATCTGCGCCAGCCGCGCCATTGCCGGCACGCGGCGCTCGGCGGCGATGCCGGTGGCCGGGCTGCCGACGACGACGGCGCTGGTGCGCGCCGGATAGCGCGCCGCAAACTGCAGGGCGATGGCGCCGCCGACCGCGACGCCTGCCAGCGCCACCTGGCCTTTAATGCCGAAATGGTCGAGCAGGGCCGCGATGTCGTCGGCCATGGTGTGGAGGGTGAGTTCGCCGCGCACCTTTTGCGACAGTCCGGCGCCGCGGGTGTCATAGCGCAGCACTTTTCGCGATTTTGCGAAGCGGGGCGCCACATCGTCCCAGCTTTCCAGCGAGCCGCCCATTTCGTGAACCAGCACCAGCGTGCGCTCGCCTGAGCCGCTCAGCTCGCAGCGCAGGCCTATGCCATTGGCTTCGATGAAATCCATTTCGCGCCCCCCGGTATCTTTTCTTGTTGTTGTCACCGCGAGCGTGCGAGCCCGTCAGCCCCGAAATTCTGGGCCGACGATAGCGCAGCCGGTATGATTTTCAAATTCCTGCGGGCGGGCAGCAGCGCTATCGGACTTAGCCTAATGCGCCGGTTCGTCCCGCCTGACGTCCAGATGCTCGGCGGCCAGCGATCGATAATGCGCGGCCATCTCCCTGTAGTGCTGGCGGGAGATCGGATCGGCCGCGCACTCGGCGCGCGCCTGGAACATTTCTGCTTTTTCGCGGAGGATATTGGCCTGGGTCTGTGGCATGGCACTCACTCACGATTTCCTAGCCTGCAACGACGTCCCCTCACTGGTTAGATGGGGGGCAAAAATGGCTTCGTCAGGGGCCTGACCTGAGGATGGCCCGCTTTGGACGCAAAACACCGTGAGTTGCCTCACGCCCGGCGAGGCGACGCCTCTCATCCCCGAAAAGCCCGATATTCGGGCGACCGGCCCCGTTCCCCGCGGTTGCGGCGCAAAAGCGGCCTCTGCTATACGGCGGATGCCAATTCTTCATTCGGGGCCTATATTAATGTCCGTTGATGCCGCCACCGTCCGCCGCATCGCGCATCTGGCGCGGATTGCGGTCACCGAGGCCGAGGTTCCCCATCTGCAGGGCGAGCTGAACGCCATGCTTGATTTCGTGGAGCAGCTTTCGGAAGTGAATGTCGATGGCGTCGAACCGATGACCTCGGTGACCCCGATGGAAATGAAGAAGCGGGCCGACGTGGTCGATGATGGAGGGATTGCCGACGCCATCGTCGGGAATGCGCCGGAAACCCAAAACCACTTCTTTCTGGTGCCGAAGGTTGTTGAATAACCTCTTGCATAGCGTTTTCAAGCGAAGTGGATACCGGTTCGCGTGAAGAAAACGCGTCAGATATAAACTACTGAAGATCGGAACGTCCGATGTGCATGCTCTGCGACGACGAAAAGGCCTACCAGGCCTACATGAACTATCTCGACGCGATGGAGCGGCAGGGCAAGGCCGCCGATCCCGACAAGGCGATGGACGTTCTCCTCGATGCGCTCGAGGCCGATGAACGGACGCGGCCCAAAGCGGACGATCCGGCCAACGACAAGACGCTCTCTCCCTTCTTCTGCAACCCGATCAATAAATGACCGACCTGACATCGCTGACGATCGCCGAGGCCCGTGAAGGCCTCGCGAGCAAATCTTTTACCTCGCTTGAACTGACGGACGCGCATCTGGCCGCCATCGAAGCGGCGCGTTCGCTCAACGCCTTCATCCTGGAAACCCCGGACCAGGCGCGTGCCATGGCGCGCACGGTCGATGCAAAGATCGCCAAGGGCGAGGGCGGCCCCTTGGCCGGCATTCCGGTCGGCATCAAGGACCTGTTCGCGACCAAAGACGTGCGCACCACCTCATGCTCGAAAATCCTCGGCAATTTCGTGCCGCCCTATGAGTCCACCGTCACCTCGCAGCTCTGGCGCGACGGCGCGGTCATGCTCGGCAAGCTCAACAACGACGAATTCGCGATGGGCTCGTCGAACGAGACCTCGTGCTTCGGCCCGGTGGTCAACCCGTGGCGGCGCGAGGGCTCCAACACCACGCTGGTGCCGGGCGGCTCGTCCGGCGGATCGGCCTCCGCAGTGGCGGCGCTGCTCTGCATGGGGGCGACGGCGACCGATACCGGCGGTTCGATCCGCCAGCCCGCGGCCTTTACGGCGACCGTCGGCGTCAAGCCGACCTATGGCCGCTGTTCGCGCTGGGGCATCGTGGCGTTTGCCTCGTCGCTCGACCAGGCCGGCCCGATCGCGCGCACCACGCGCGACGCTGCAATCCTGATGCGCTCGATGGCGGGACACGATTTCAAGGACACGACGTCCGTCGATCGCCCGGTGCCGGACTACGAGGCGGCCATCGGAAAGTCCGTCAAGGGCATCAAGATCGGCATTCCCAAGGAATACCGGCTCGAC
>CADEDX010000146.1:9856-13123 GCA_902826195.1 uncultured Bradyrhizobium sp.
AAAAACTGTGGAGCGAAGGCGCGGCCTGGCTGAAGGCGGCCGGCGCCGAACTGGTCGACGTGTCGCTGCCGCACACCAAATACGCGCTGCCGGCCTATTACATCGTGGCGCCCGCGGAAGCCTCGTCCAACCTCGCGCGCTACGACGGTGTGCGCTACGGCCTGCGGGTGCCCGGCCGCAACATCGGCGAGCTGTACGAAAACACCCGCGCCGAGGGTTTTGGCGACGAAGTCCGCCGCCGCGTCATGATCGGCACCTACGTGCTCTCGGCCGGCTATTACGACGCCTATTATCTGCGCGCGCAAAAAGTCCGCACTCTGATCAAGAAGGATTTTGAGGACTGTTTTGCCAAAGGCGTCAGCGCGATCCTGACGCCGGCGACACCCTCGGCGGCGTTCGGCATCGGCGAAAAGGGCGGCGCCGACCCGGTCGAGATGTATCTCAACGACATCTTTACCGTAACGGTGAACATGGCGGGACTGCCCGGCATCGCCGTGCCCGCCGGCAAGGATGCACAAGGCCTGCCGCTCGGCCTGCAACTGATCGGCCGTCCGTTCGACGAGGAGACGCTGTTCTCGCTCGGCGAAGTCGTCGAGCAGGCGGCCGGCCGCTTCACGCCGCCGCGCTGGTGGTGACATGGCGGATTTCCGCGCCAGCCTGACGGATACGGCTCCGGCGTCGGGTCTGGAACCGCCGCTGATTGCGCTGTGGTGGGCCGCCAAGGGCGACTGGGATCGCGCGCATAAGGTCGTGCAGGACGAGAGCGACGCCAACGCCGCCTGGGTGCATGCCTATCTGCACCGGGTCGAAGGCGATCTCGGCAACGCTGGCTACTGGTACCGCCAGGCCGGCCAGCCGGCGGCAAAGGATTCTCTGGAAGCCGAATGGGAGCGGATCGTGTCCGCGCTGCTCGGGAGTGGAAAAACATGAACGCGACAGTCAGATCCGGAAAACTGATCAAGGGCCAGACGGGCGCCTGGGAAGTCGTTATCGGGATGGAGGTGCACGCCCAGGTCACCTCGAAGTCAAAACTGTTCTCCGGCGCCTCGACCGCATTCGGCGGCGAGCCCAACAGCCAGGTCTCGCTGGTCGACGCCGCGATGCCGGGCATGCTGCCCGTGATCAACGAGGAATGCGTCAGGCAGGCCGTCAGGACCGGTTTGGGCCTCAATGCCCAGATCAATTTGCGCTCGGTGTTCGATCGCAAGAACTATTTCTATGCGGACTCGCCGCAGGGCTACCAGATCAGCCAGTACAAGTCGCCGATCGTCGGCGAGGGCGAGGTCACGGTCGAGCTGGACGGCGGCAAGACCGCCACCATCGGCATCGAGCGGCTGCATCTGGAGCAGGATGCAGGCAAGTTGCTGCATGACCAGTCGCCGACCATGTCCTTTGTCGACCTCAACCGCTGCGGCGTCGCGCTGATGGAGATCGTGTCCAAGCCCGACATCCGCGACGCCGAGCAGGCCAAGGCCTATGTGACAAAACTGCGTTCGATCCTGCGCTATCTCGGCACCTGCGACGGCGACATGGAGAAGGGTAGCTTGCGCGCCGACGTCAACGTTTCCGTGCGCAAGCCGGGCGGACCGCTCGGCACCCGCTGCGAAATCAAGAACATGAACTCGATCACCTTCATCGGCCAGGCGATCGAGTCCGAGGCGCGGCGCCAGATCGAGATCATCGAGGATGGCGGCGTCATCGACCAGGAAACCCGGCAATTCGATCCAGCCAAGGGCGAGACGCGCCCCCTGCGTTCCAAGGAAGAGGCGCACGACTATCGTTACTTCCCGGATCCCGACCTGCTGCCGCTGGAGTTCAAGCAAGCCTGGGTCGACGAGCTGAAGGCGGACCTGCCGGAACTGCCGGACCAGAAGAAGGCGCGCTTCGTCGAAAGCCTCGCTCTGTCGCCCTACGACGCGTCCGTGCTGGTGGCCGAGCGCGAGAGCGCGCTGTTCTATGAGACCGTGCTCGCGGGCCTCGCCGACAAGGCGCGTGACGGCAAGCTTGCCGCCAACTGGGTGATCAACGAATTGTTCGGCCGTCTCAACAAGGAAGGCCGCGACATCGCGACCTCGCCGGTGTCGGCAGCCCAACTCGCGGCGATCATAGGCCTGATCGGCGAGGGCACGATCTCCGGCAAGATCGCAAAAGACCTGTTCGAGATCGTCTGGACCGAAGGCGGCGACCCGCGCGAGCTGGTCGAAACGCGGGGTATGAAGCAGGTGACCGATCTCGGCGCGATCGAAAAGGTCGTCGACGACATCATCGCGGCCAATCCGGACAAGGTCGCGCAGGCGAAAGCCAAGCCGCAACTTGCCGGCTGGTTCGTCGGCCAGGTGATGAAGCAATCCGGCGGCAAGGCCAACCCGCAAGCCGTCAACGATCTCTTGAAAGCAAAGCTCGGCATCTGAAAACGTCCCGTAACGGGACACGCCGCGACGTCAGTGATGTCGTGATCGAGGCGCGCGGGGACGCATCGATCGTCTGTTGCGACATCAAAGCCGATCACCGCGACGGGCAGGCGCGCATCCGAATCGCTGATCGCGATTCGTCCGAAAAGTTCGTTTTGGCGCGCGTCGGCGAGACCTGAGCGCAGTGACCATGAAAATTTTTTTGTTGCCAAACCGTGCGACTCAGAGTCCGTGCGCACGTCATTTTGACGCAGCTGCCGAGTCGTTGCGCGCGCGATCGTTTAACGATCGTCATCTTCGCGAATTCAAAAATGCGCAACTGTACAGGAGATTCATGCAATACCGAGCGGTGATGGCGAGCGTCGCTTCGGCACTTTCCGCATCGACGCGCGAGCATGGTGCGATGTCGCCGACATTGTCGCACTGCGCGCTCTCTCATTGCTCCGTCAACACTTCTTTAAGCGGGAAGCTGTTTTTTTGAGTGCGTTGGTGTATTCGGGATGTAGTGCATCTCGATTCCCGAATGCACGCAGCGACTAAAGCCATCTCACTTACATTAGGAGGGCAACATGGCCAAGAAAGCTAAGAAGGCGAAGAAAGCGAAGAGCGCAGTGAAGAAGACTGCGAAGAAGACCCGCAAGGTCGCGAAGAAGAAGAAGTAACTTCGCTTCTTTCGAGAATTGCCGGCGGCTTGATGCCGGCACGTCACACGAGCCTGAGATGAAAGTCTAAAGGCTCTGGTCGACGAAAGAGGGTGTCGGCGAGACATCAGGTCAAACGGCTGGATCGGATTTCGGAAGTACGTTCTTTAAAAAAAAGTTCGCGCTTCCAGAACCGGTCCGGCAGAAGAAACAAG
>CADEDX010000147.1 GCA_902826195.1 uncultured Bradyrhizobium sp.
TTCCAGAACTGGATGTACCGCAAGGTGTTCGCCATCGGCAATCGCGTCACCGAATACAAGCTGCAGGGCGATACGCCGCCGCTGTCGCTGCGGCTGGCCAACCGCGCCGCCTACTGGCTGGTGTTCCGCAACATCCGCCGCATGCTCGGGCTCGACCGCTGCCGGCTGGCGTTCACGGGTGCAGCCCCGATCGCGCCCGATCTGATCCGCTGGTATCTTGCGCTTGGGCTCGACATGCGTGAGGTCTACGGCCAGACCGAGAATTGCGGCGTCGCTACCATCATGCCGCCCGATCGGATCAAGCTCGGCTCGGTCGGCAAGGCCGCGCCCTGGGGCGAGGTCGCGATTTCGCCGCAGGGCGAAATCCTGATCCGCGGCGACTTCCTGTTCATGGGTTACCTGAACCAGCCGGAGAAGACGGCCGAGACCATCGACGCCAAGGGCTGGCTGCACACCGGCGACGTCGGCTCGATGGACAATGAGGGATTTGTCAGGATCACCGACCGGATGAAGGACATCATCATCACCTCGGGCGGCAAGAACATCACGCCGTCGGAAATCGAGAACCAGCTGAAGTTCTCGCCTTACGTTTCCGATGCCGTCGTCATCGGCGACAAGCGGCCGTATCTGACGTGCCTGATCATGATCGACCAGGAGAATGTCGAGAAATATGCCCAGGACCACGACATTCCCTTTACCAACTACGCGAGCCTGTGCCGCGCTGCCGAGATACAGGAACTGATCCAGCGCGAGATCGAGGCGGTCAACGTCAACTTCGCCCGCGTCGAAACCATCAAGAAGTTCTATCTGATCGAACGTCAGCTCACGCCCGAAGACGAAGAACTGACGCCGACCATGAAGTTGAAGCGCAGTTTCGTGAACAAGCGTTACGCCGTCGAGATCGACGCCATGTATGGCGAGCGAGCGGTCGCGTAGGCGGTTAAGGGATATCGGAGCAGAATTTTGAAAACGGCGAAGGATCGATAAGGCCCACCCTTCGCACATCACGGGCCAACAAGGAGGATATTGCAATGTCGAAATCGTTTAGGGCGTTGGGCCTTGCGGTGAGCGCCCTTGCGCTGACCCAGCTGCCGGCCATGGCCCAGACCAAGGTAACCAACGAAGGCGTCTCGGCGAACGAGATTGTCATCGGCACCCATCAGGACCTGTCCGGCCCGATCAAGGTCTGGGGTGTTCCGGTTTCGAACGGCATGAAGATGGCGGTCGAGGAAATCAACGCCGCCGGCGGCATCAACGGCCGCAAGGTCAAGATGATTCTGGAAGACAACGGCTACGATCCGAAGAAGGCCGTGCTGGCCTCGCAAAAGATGGTCGAACGCGACAAGATCTTCGCCATGATCGGGCCGATGGGCTCGCCGACCGTGCTCGCCGCGCAGGACATCCTGTTCGACGCCGGCGTGCTGCAGTTGTTTCCGCTGACCGCCGCCGAGTTCACCTTCAAGTTCGATCCGGCCAAGCCGCAGGAGCGGTTGAAGTTCAACAATCTGTTGCCCTACGTCGAGAGCACGCGGGCGGCTGTGAAGTACATGATGGAGGCGAAAAACTTCAAGAAGCCCTGCATCATGCATCAGGACGACGAGTACGGGAAGAACGTGCTCGACGGCTTCACCCAGCAGCTTGCGGCGATGAAAGCGACGCCGGCCTCGATCACCAGCTACAAGCGCGGCGCTTCAGATTTCAGCGCGCAGATCGCCAAGATGAAGTCCGACGGCTGCGACATGGTCGTGCTCGGCACGGTCATCCGCGAAACCATCGGCGCGATGGGCGAGGCCAAGAAGCTCGGCTGGGACGTCACCTTCCTCGGCGCCACGCCGACCAACGTGCTGGAAGTACCGACGCTCGGCAAGGAAGCGGTCGAAGGCCTCTATGCGGCGTCGGGCTTCGAAATCCCGTACGAGGACACGGCGAAGGGCAAGGTCAAGGATTGGCTGGCCAACTACAAGAAGATGTTCAACACCGACGCCAACACGCAGGCAATCATCGGCTACAACGCCATGATGACCTTTGCGTTTTATGCCCAGAAGGCAGGCAAGGATTTGACCGGCCAGAAGATGATGGATTCGCTGGAGTCTGGCGAAAAGTTCCTCGACATCTTCAACTCGCCGCCGACCAAGTTCTCCAAGACCGACCATCTCGCCAACACCATCACCCAGGTCCAGCAGGTCAAGAACGGCCGCTGGGTGCTGGTCAAAGAAGGCCTGATGTTCTGAGGGAACGTTTCGCTTCGGCCGCCACGGACTGACGACAAAGGGCTGCGCGATGATCTCGCGCAGCCCTTTCTAATTGTATTCGCGGCTTCCGATCAGAACCCGGTCATTGCGAGGAGCGGAGCGACAAAGCAATCGATTCTCTCTTCGTGCGAAGCCATGGATTGCTTCGCGGAGCCTGTCATCGGGCGGGCATTTGCCCGACCCGTCAACTCGCAATGACGATGGCCGCTACTTTGGCCGGATCGCGTCCGCCGTGCCCTGAATGAAGGCCTGCAGCTTCGGGATATCCTCTTCCTTCAGCTTGCCGGTGAAGTCGGGCATGCCCTGGTCGCGGAACGGTCCCTTGAAGACGAAGTCCTTCAGGTTGGCGATGGTTTCGGTCGAAACATAGCCGAGATTCCTGACATTGCCGCCCTTGTCGACACCGGGCACGCCATGGCACTGCGCGCAGGCGGCGACATAGATGCCGGTGCCTTCCTCGACGTCCTTGGGGTCGTACTTCACGCCCTTGAGCAGGCCTTCGGTCTGGTACTTCACGAAGGTCGGCAGCGGCGCCTTGCCTCCGACCGCGAAGGTGTAGACGGTGCCGGGGCTTTGCAGTTCGGTGACGCGCTGCGAGATCCCGAACACACCGCCCCAGCCGACCGCGATCGAAACATATTGCTGGCCATCAAGCATGTAGGTCGAAGCGGCGGCGACCACGCCGGTCCCCGTGGGGCTTTCCCAGAGCTTTTCGCCTGTGGTGGCATTGTAGGCGACGAAGCGCCCGTCCGCCGTTCCCTGAAACACCAGATTGCCGGCCGTGGTCAGCGTTCCACCATTCCAAGGCGCGACATGCTCGACGCGCCAGGCTTCCTTCTGCTTGACGGGATCCCACGCCAGCAGCCGTCCGAATGCCGGCGCCTTTGGCGGCGTGCCGTTGAGCACGAAGCCGACATTCCAACCCGCTGCGGCGGCGAATTTTCCGGGCGTCAGCGCGTTGTGCGTCAGGGCCTTTTCCGGCGTGAGGTTGAGCGGCACGCCCTGCGCCGGCAGATACACCAGGCCGGTCTGCGGATTGAACGACATCGGGTGCCAGTTGTGTGCCCCAAACGGGCCGGGGATACTGTCATAGGCCGCATCTTCGCGGGCCGCCTTCACCTCGATCGGCCGACCGTTGGCGTCGTAGCCGGTCGCCCAGTTCACGTCGACGAAGTTCTTCGCCGAGATGAACTTGCCGTTGGTACGGTCGATGACGAAGAAGAAGCCGTTCTTCGGTGCGTGCAGGATCACCTTGCGCGGCGCGCCGTCGATATTGATGTCGGCCAGGATCATCGGCTGGGTGGCGGTGTAGTCCCAGTGATCGCCGGGCGTTTCCTGATAGTGCCAGGCATATTTGCCGGTATCCGCATTCAGCGCGACAATCGAGGACAGATAAAGGTTGTCGCCGCCGGAGGGGCTGCGGATCTTCTGGTTCCAGGGCGAGCCGTTGCCGGTGCCGATATAGACGAGGTTCAAATCGGGGTCGAAGGTGATGGTGTCCCACGCGGTGCCGCCGCCGCCGTTGATCCAGTATTTGCCGGCGGGATCCCAGGTCTTGGCAGCGGCTGCCATCGATTCGTCCTCGAACGGCTTTGACGGATCGCCGGGCACGGTGAACCAGCGCCAGGACTGGTTGCCGGTCTCGGCGTCATAGGCGGTGACGTAGCCGCGGGCGCCGTATTCCGCGCCGCCATTGCCGATTACCACCTTGCCATTGAACACGCGGGGCGCGCCGGTGATGGTGTAGGAGTGATCCTTGCTGACGATGGTGTCCTTTTCCCAGACCACCTTGCCGGTGACTGCGTCGAGCGCGATCAGCCGCCCGTCATAGGCGCCGACGAAGACCTTGCCCTTCCATAGCGCTACGCCGCGGTTGACTACGTCACAGCAGCCCTTGTAGCCCTTTTCGCGGTCGATCTTCGGATCATAGGTCCAGAGCCGCTTGCCGCTGCGGGCATCGATCGCGTGGACCACGCTCCATGACGCGGTCTGGTACATGATGCCGTCGACCACGACCGGCGTTGCCTCGACGCCGCGGGAGGATTCGAGGGGATAGCTCCATACCAGGCCGAGCTGCTTGACGTTGTCGGCGTTGATCTGGTTGAGCTTCGAAAATCGCGTCTCGGCATAGTCGAGGCCGACGGTCGGCCAGTCGTTCGAAGTCGCGGTATTGGCCTTGATCGAAGCGCCGTCGACCGCCGAGGTCACGGCCTTGATGTGCTCCGGCGTGCCCTTGGTAGGGCTTTGCGCCTGTGCGCTGCCGCATATTGACAGACCGAGCCCGATTGCCAAGGCAAGCGCGGGTCTCCTTGGACTGGCGACAATTTCAGGACGAAAACGGCAAGCGAAATCAACGCACGGCCAAGGTGTCATCACGTTCCCTCCCAATGATCTCTAACGGATCTGCGGGAATGGTATGCTGGTGGGAAGGATCGCGTCAATCAACGCGAAGCGCGAAATGAAAAAGAGAAAATTCGTCTCGCGAGATTTTAGAGAGATGATTGCAGACCGGCATAACGGTCGCGGCGCAATGTCGCTTACGGACTCAAACCACGATCAGGCAGGTGAAGCGGATCGCAGGTCGCAGCAGACGCGCAATATATCCGCACGACATCGTTGGTCAGTCGGCGGACAGGGACGGCTGGTCCGCTGCTGCGGCGGCGAGCGAACTCACGGAAAGCGGCGGGGCAGAGTCGTCGCCCGCGGCCTCGGCGGACAGGGGCGCATCGACGTACCGCATCACGCCGTGTTCGCCGATCACGAATGTCGGCCGGAAATTCCTGACGTTAGCATCGTCGACCATCGCCATGCGGCGATTGTCGAGCATCAGCCAGCGTCCGTCGAGACGCGCGGCGGCTACCGCGTGGTCTTCGCCATGGATGGTGTCGTGCAGCACCAGGATCCTGAGATCATCCGCGGCAAGACCGGCGCGGCGCAGCGCCACGAATTTGGCGATCGCATAGTCCTCGCAATCGCCGCCGCGTCGCGCCAGCGTGGCAAGCGGAGAGGACCACACGTCGATCTCGCCATGCTGGGCGAGATCGTCGACCGGTCGGATGGCCAGATTGATCGCGCGGTTGATCTCGCCGAGGCGGGCGCGGCCTTCACGCGTCCGGGCAACGTCGACGATGTCGAGAAATTTCAGCGCTGCTGCGGAGGCGCAGCCGTCGCGGTCGCCTTCGCAGAGCGCGAGCTGCACCCTTTCGTCGTCGAGCCGGCGTTGCACGGCGATCCATTTGTCACGCAGCCCCCCGCCCGGGAGGGTAGACGCGGCAAGTCCGAAGGGCTCCGCCGATTGCCGGACCGACACCGTTGAGGCGGGCGGCTCCAGCATGTCGGCACGCAGGTCTGCCGGCCAGAACAAGGCCAAGCCGCACGCAATGATGCCCGCACGCCATGCGCGCGAGTAGACCGGAAACCCCATCTGACGCCCCTTGTCCGGGCATCGGCGGGCGTGAGCTGCCTGCGCGTGACCGGATCATTTGCAGGGGCAGGATGGGCAGGGGGCGCTTCTGATCGCTTAATATCCGGCCCAGGACCGGGAAAAGCGTCCGGCAGCTTCAAATTCGGGTCGCCGATCAGTTGAGAATTTTATTGATCCAGTTAGGGACGCGGCGCGGAGCGGAGACCGCGACCGAATGAAATCCCTGATTTCCAGTTAACGTGGCAAATTCGCATCAAAATTGCGCGATTTGTTGGCTGCCCTCTTCTTCTAGCCTCCAAAATGCCGTCAAATCGGCCTGCCAGCGTCCAAATAAGAAATGTGAAGTAATAGATATTGAATTTAAACTTTAATTATATTTCAGAATACGTTTTAGACTTCGAATCTCTCGAATAATTACTACTATCTTGGCTGCTTCTACTTACACGTCGCTCTAGGTTATCCACGAATGTGATCAGTGAGTGACCTGCATTGCCTTTCTCACCTTGGCGAGCGGGTTCCGCAGCGGGTCATACAGTGATATGCAAGTTTAGAACTGCGGATATTGTGTAAATATTAACCTTAGCGGCAATGGTGCCTTTTTGAGCTTGGCCGGCAAATTCACCGATCTGCTGACGGATGCCTTAGGCTCGCAACCTGTCGGAAAAATCCAGGTTGAGGGCATCTCCACGCATGCGCCGTCCGATGCCATAATTGTTTCTGATGCCAATCTGCTGTTCAACGGCGACTTCAAGCGCTCCGGCCCCGACCTGGTGCTCTCCGGCGGCGACGGCGAACTGGTGCTGCATGATTACTTCAGGGGCGAGAAGCGCGCCGCGCTGGCGTCGCCCGATGGTGCTCACCTCAGCGGCGACCTCGTCAACGCGCTCACCGGATACACCCAGTTCGCGCAAGCCGACGGCAGCGCCAGCGTCGCTCCGGCAATCATCGGCCATGTCACCAAGCTGACGGGCAATGCGACCGCGATCCGCAACGGCGTTTCGATCATCCTGAACCAGGGCGACAACGTCAATAAAGGCGACGTGGTCCAGTCCGGCTCCGACTCGACGCTCGGCATCACCTTCATCGACGGCACCGTGTTCGGCCTCGCATCGAACGCCAGGATGGTGCTGAACGAAATGATCTACGACCCCAACGGGTCGGACAACAAATCGCTGCTCAGCCTGGTCGCGGGCACCATTTCGTTCGTCGCCGGCGCCACCGCCAAGAAAGGCGACATGAAGGTCGACACGCCGGTCGCGACCATGGGCATCCGCGGCACCGCGGTGCTGGTCGAGATCGACTTCGATGTGCCGGCGCAGGGTGGCGCGCCGCCGGCGAAATTCCAGGTGCTGGTCGAGCCGGACGGCACCACAGGGTCCTACATCCTGTTCGACAAGACCACGCTGACGCAGATCGCGACCGTCAACCGCGCCGGCACGCAGACCATTATCAACGGACAGGGCGCAGTCAGCTTCCAGTCCTCCGTGCAACTGTCGCCTGACGCGCAGAAGATCATCAGCGACGTGTTCTCGCTGAAGTTCACCGATCTCAACAACCCGAACACCAAGCTGACGACCAACTTCACCGATACGATCGTTCCGGAAACGGTGTTCCTGAAGCTGGCCAGCAACGATGTGGTCCCGGTGACGCTTCAATTCGTCAACATCCCGGACCGGCCTCTGGGTGGCCCGCCGCCCGCTCCCGAACCCCGGCTGGACCACATTGCCGGCCCGCCGCTGGCGGCCGCTTCCGGCGGCGCGCTTGCAGAGCGGGTTGACATCACAGCCGATACCGCCCTCAGCAGCGTGTCCGGTACGGTCGGCTACGCCGACATCAATCCCTCCGATGTTCCGAGCGTCAGCGCGCAGTTTTCTTCTTTCGCCTACAAGAACGCTCAGGGCGTCAACGTCACGGCAACGCTGACGGCGGAGCAAATGGCCGCGGTCAAGGCGGTCGAAGTGCCGCTGGTCGTGGTGCAGGACCCCAACGGTAAGAACACCGGCCAGGCGACCTGGACCTACAATATTCCCGATGGCGCTTTCGACTTCCTCGCCTCAGGCGAGACGCTGGCGCTGACTTATCTGGCGCGGGTCGACAACAACTACGCGCCGAGCAACGAAACGGCGTTCGTTCCGTTCACGATCGTCGTCACCGGTACCAACGACAAGCCGACGCTGTCGGCGACCGGCGGCGAGATCACCGAGCGGATCGGCACCGGCAATACGGCCGTCGATACCGTGACCGGCACCGTCACCTTCGTCGATGTCGACCTGACCGACCGCCCGGTCGTCAGCGCTGCAATCTCCGAGACTGATCCGTTCCGCTATTACGATGCCGAGGGCAACGACGTCACTGAGACGCTGACGCCGGCGCAACTGGCGGCGATCCTCGCCGTCTTGGCGCCGCTGAGCGTGACGCAGGCGGCCGGAAATACCCACAACGGGTCGGCGACCTGGACCTACAGCGTCGAGGACAACAAGTTCGACTTCATCGCCAAGGGCGAGACGCTGACGCTCAACTATGTTGCCCAGGTCGATGACGGCCATGGGGGCGTCGTCTCGACGCCGATTACGGTCTCGATCAAGGGCGCGGATGTCGTCGTCGTCGGCACCAATGACGTGCCGACCATCGATACCACCAGCGACGGCTTTGCTGAGTTCTCGAAACAGACCGGCTCCGAATCGCTCCACGTTGCAACCGGCGCGATCAGCTTCACCGACGCCGACCTGACCGACCGGCCGGTGGCGAGCGCCGCCTTCAGTTCGTTCAGCTATCTGAACCCCTATGGGGTCGAAGTCACCTCGCAGCTCACGGCCGCGCAGCTTGCGGCAATCTCGGCGGTGGACGAGCCGCTGACGGTGCTGCAAACCTCTGGCAATACCAATAATGGCTCGGCCAGCTGGAGCTACAGCGTCTCCGACGACGCATTCGATTTCCTGGCCGATGGCGAGGTCCTGGCGCTGACCTACACTGCGACCGTCGATGACGGCCATGGCGGCGTGGTCACCAAGCCGATCACCGTCACCGTCACCGGCAGCAACGATGCGGTCGAAATCACCGGCGAGCTGCAGACGGCGACGATCACGGAACACGCCGACACCCACAATTCGTCGACGCCGGATACCGCGAGCGGTGCGATCACCTTCGTCGATGCCGACCTGAGCGATACCCATAACGTCAAACTCGCCGGCGTCAGCGCCTCCGGCGTGGTGACGGGCCTCGCCAACGGCGCGGTGCAGCTCAACTGGCTGTCGCTCGGAGCGCTGAGCGACTCCACGAACGGCGTGCCGGGCTCGCAGAGCTGGACGTTCTCGGCGCCGGACAGCTATTTCGACTATCTTGCCGACGGCGAGACCGTCACGCTGACCTACACGGTCGTGGTCGATGACCACCATGGTAGCTACGCCTTGCAGGACATCATCGTCACCGTCACGGGCAGCAACGATGCGCCTGTCATCGGCGCGATCGCGAAGCAAAATCTGACCGAGCAGAGCGACGCCAGCGCGTTGACCTCGACGATTGCGGTGGACTTCACCGATCTCGATTTGTCGGATGTCGGCGACAGCGCAAGCGTGACGCATGCGGTGGCGTCCGGCGCCACGAACGGCCTGGCCCTCAACGAGGCGGCGCTGATCGCGTTGATCACGCCTGAGGATGTGTCCAAGGCCGCCGGCTCCACGTCCGGGTCGGTCGAGCTGTCATTTTCGGCGGCTTCGTCCGCGTTCGATTATCTCAAGCAGGGCCAGGTTCTCACGCTGAAGTACACCGTCGCGATCGACGACGCCGATGGCGGCGTCACGTCCCGGGACTTCGTCATCACCATCACCGGAACCAACGACGCGCCGTCGATCGTGGGTGAAGTCGATCCGGTGCCGCAAACCGTCATCGTGGCCGCTCCCACCGCGCTCGATGTGCTTGACCCGGGCGTGATCGACAATTCGCTCGGGTTGCATACTGAGACGTTCAACGGGGTCACGGCCGGCGCCGCTTCCAATAACGGCACCGGCCATGGAAACTTCTTTAGCGAAGCGCTCGGCGCGTCATTCTCCGCATCCGGACGTGCCGGCGTCGTCAACGGGTCGGCCGGGGGAGTCACGGCGGCACCCTATGTCGGGCCGTCGCACGGCGGGCAGGATACCACGAACTATCTCAGCATCGGCGGTGGCGGCAGCGAAACCATCACGTTCAATTCGGAGAAGAACAGCTTCGGCCTCTATTGGGGATCGCTCGATTCTTACAACACGATCAAGTTTTACGATGGCAACACGCTGGTCGCCTCCTACACCGGCGACCAGTTCGCGCCGCTGTTCCCGAGTGGTAACCAGAGCTCGTTCTCGTCGAACGGATACGTGCAATTTGCCCACCTGCCGCTGTTCGACAAGGTGGTGCTCGCCAGCAGCGCGAACGCGTTCGAGATCGACAACATTTCCGCCGGATACGTGCCGGAGGATACCGGGCTCTCGGGACCGGTCACGGGCACGCTGAGCGTCCACGATGCCGACGTCGGCGACGCTTTGACGGGTTTCGTCGTCGGAAATGCAACATTCGAATACAATGGATCGACCGCCATACCCGGGGGCATCGACATCTCGGCGCTTCTCAAGGCCGCGAATGTGACGTTCGATACCGCGTCGAGCAACGGCGCAACGGTCAACCTGCACTGGACCTATCAGCCTTTGAATGCCGATTTCGGCTTCCTGCATGACGGCGACGTTCTCAAGATCAAGTACGTTGCAGAGGTCAGTGCCGGTCACGGCTATGCCGGGCCCCAGGAGCTGACCATCACCCTTGTCGGTGCCGACAGTCCTCCGGATGGACCATCCAACCTCATGGCGGGCTTCGTGTTTGCCGAAGTCGAGCAGGGGGCCGTGGGTGTCAACGGCACGCCGGGCGACGACGTCATCCACGCGACTTCCGCCAACGATGTGCTGAGCGGCGGAGCGGGGGCCGATCAGTTCGTGTTCGCTCCGCAAGCCAAATCCAGCAGCGATATCATCACCGATTTCTCCGGCATCGTCGATTCGGCGAACATCGACAACTGGCTTCAAACCAATGCAGTGACGAGTGCGGCCAACCCGCACGACGTCATGATCACGATCAGCAACGATGCCCTCACGCTGAAGAACATCGCTCTCGCCAGCCTGCATGCGAGCGACTTCATCGTAACGCCGCATCAGGCTGGCGCCTGACGGCGGGCCTCCCTTCTCTTCGAAGCATCATCCCGCTAGGGTGAGGGCGCGCCCATTGGCGTCGGAGCCTTTCCGGTTCTGACGGGCGCCGCGGGCGAGGCCAAACCGGATACCATGAAGCGACTGCGGGCATTGCCAAGATGGTTCACACGGCGCATCGGCTATGCCCGGCTGCTGTGCCTTGGGCTGCTGATCGGGTTTGCGGCGCTTCGCGCCGCCGATCCGGCCCCTGTCGAGGAAATTCGGGTCAGGACCTTTGACGCCTTCCAGCGCATCGACCCGCGCCAGAAGGCCGCGCGACCGGTCACCATCGTCGATATCGACGACAAGAGCCTGGAAAAGCTCGGGCAGTGGCCGTGGCCGCGCACCCGGATTGCCGATCTCGTCACCGAACTGACCCGGCTCGGCGCGGTCGTGATCGCTTTCGACGCGGTGTTTTCCGAGCCCGACCGTCTTAACCCTGCCTTCGTGGCCGATACCTTCCGCAATCTCGACGAGGAAACGCGCGCCAGGCTACGTGCGCTGCCGAGCAACGACCAGGTTTTCGCCGACGCCATCAAGGCCTCCCGCGTCGTGCTCGGCGAGTCCGGTCTGCCGGAAGAAATCGCAGCCCTGGACAAGACGCTGCCGGTCACGGGAATCGCGATGCTCGGCGAGGAGCCGCAGCGTTTCATGTTCGATTTCCCGGGCCTGTTGCGCAACGTGCCGGTGCTGGAACACGCCGCCGCCGGACGCGGCCTGTTCACGATCAAGCCCGAACGCGACGGCATCGTGCGGCGGGTGCCGATGATCATGCAGGCGCAGGGCCAGACCATGCCGTCGCTGACCTTCGAGATGCTGCGGGTCGCGACCGGCTCCGGCACCATCCTGATCAAGGCCGAGCCGGCCGGCATCAAGAGCATCGGTATCAAGGGCCTCCAGATCCCGACCGATCATAATGGCCAGCTTTGGGTGCACTATGCCCGCAACGATGCCTCGATCTATGTTCCCGCGGTCAACGTCCTGGAGAAAAACGTCGCGCCCGACATGATCGCCGGCAAGCTGGTGCTGATCGGGACTTCCGCGGTCGGTCTCAACGACATCAAGACGACACCGGTGTCGCGCGCCATGCCCGGCGTCGAAATCCACGCCCAGGTGCTGGAGAGCGCGCTCACCGGCGCTGTCATCTCGCAGCCTATCTTCGGCATCGCCGTCGAGTTCGCGACCGCGCTGCTGTTCGGGCTGCTGGTGATCACATTCGCGCCGCAGTTCGGGCCGGTCACGCTGGTCGTGCTCGGCGCGGCGTTCGCCAGCATGCTGATCGGCCTCTCGGCGTATTTCTATATCCAGAACCGGCTTCTGATCGATTTCACCTATCCCTTGATGTCGACCACAGCGATCTATCTGACGCTGATTTTCGCGAGCTTCGTGCGCGAGCAACGGCAGCGGCGGCAGATTCGCTCGCAATTCGTCCAGTACATGTCACCGGCTCTGGTCGAACAGCTCGCACAGTCGCCGGAAAAGCTCGTGCTCGGCGGCGAGGAGCGCGAGATGACTATCATGTTCTCCGATGTGCGCGGCTTCACCACGATCTCGGAGAGCTACAAGCACGATCCGCAGGGCCTGATTGCGCTGATGAACCGCTTTCTTACGCCGCTGACCGACGTGATCATCGAGCAGAAGGGCTACATCGACAAATATATGGGCGACGCCATCATGGCGTTCTGGAACGCCCCGCTCGACGATGCGAAGCACGAAGTGAACGCCTGCGAGGCCGCCGTCCAGATGCTCGAGCGGATCGATGCGGTAAACCGTGAGCGCGAGCAGGAAGCCGCCGACGGCGGCCACGTCTACATCCCGCTCAAGGTCGGCATCGGCCTCAACACCGGTATCGGCGTGGTCGGCAACATGGGCTCCGATCTGAAGAAGAACTATTCGGTGCTGGGTGACAGCGTGAACCTGGCCTCGCGCCTGGAAGGACAGACGAAGGAATACGGCTTTCCGATCATCGTGGGATCGAAAACCGCACTTGCGGTCAAGGACAGGTTCGCGATCCTCGAACTCGACTTCATCATGGTGAAGGGCAAGACCGAGCCGGAGGTGATCTACGCCATCGCCGGCCGCGACGACGTCGCGCAATCCGGCCGCTTCCAGCGCTTGCGCAATCTGACCATCGAGATGCTTGCCTGCTATCGCAACCGCGACTGCGCCGGCCCGCTGGCCGCCATCGCCCGCGGCCGCCAGAC
>CADEDX010000148.1 GCA_902826195.1 uncultured Bradyrhizobium sp.
GTTCGGTTCGCGACGGCAGCCCCGACCGCACCACCGCCGGGTGGCCGACCAGGGGTCCCGGCGCCTGCGGTGGCAAGGCCTCCAGGATAATTTTGAGCGCAGCGGCGTCCGTCGCACGGCGGTGACCCTGGCCGTCCAGGAACTCGGTCTGGATTCCCTGGGCGTCAGCTTGAGCAAAAAGATTCATTCGGCACACACTTTGCACGCAAACATCAAACCGATGTCGCGAAATTGTCCAATTACGGGAAGGAGATGGGCAGTGCTTAACGCTCGATTCCAGCAACGGTTCCGAGGGAACCAATGCCAGCCGAGCGGCTTTCTATCTCAGTTCGGACGTCTCCCTTCCTGCAAACGAAACGGGGACGTCATTTCCATGGCAGTGGCATCACCGTGAATAAAAAAGCGCAGACCGCCGAGAGCTCCAACGCCGGCGCATCCCTTCCTGTCGGCGGCGCTTATCCGCTGAATCCGGATGGCAGCCTAGCTATTGAAGCAAAGGCAATGCCAGCCGCCGTCACGGACGAGCTCTGGTACAAGGATGCGATCATCTACCAGCTCCACGTCAAGGCCTTTGCCGACAGCAACAATGACGGCATCGGCGACTTTGCCGGTCTGACCGAAAAGCTGGGGTATCTGCAGGATCTCGGCGTCACCACGCTTTGGCTGCTGCCGTTTTACCCATCCCCCGGCCGGGATGACGGCTACGACATCGCCGACTACGGCGACATCAATCCCGATTTCGGGACGATGAAGGATTTCCGCCGCTTCATCCAGGAAGCCAAGAGGCGCGGCCTGCGGGTCATCACCGAGCTTGTCATCAACCACACCTCCGACCAGCACGACTGGTTCAAGCGCGCGCGCCGTTCCGACCCCGATTCCTCCGCCCGCAACTGGTACGTCTGGAGCGATTCCGACCAGAAATATCCGGGCACGCGGATCATCTTCACCGACACCGAGAAATCGAACTGGACCTGGGATCCCGAGGCCGGCCAGTTCTACTGGCACCGCTTCTTTTCGCATCAGCCGGACCTCAATTTCGACAATCCGCGCGTCGTCAGCACGCTGGTCCAGGTGATGAAGCGCTGGCTCGACACGGGTGTGGACGGCTTCCGCCTCGACGCCATCCCCTATCTCTGCGAGCGGGACGGCACCAACAACGAAAACCTGCCCGAGACCCACGCCATCATCAAGCGGCTGCGCACCGAGCTCGATGCCTACGCCAAGGGCAAGGTGCTGCTGGCCGAAGCCAACCAATGGCCGGAGGACGTGCAGGAGTATTTCGGCCGCGGCGACGAATGCCACATGGCCTATCACTTCCCGCTGATGCCGCGCATCTACATGGCGATCGCACAGGAAGATCGCTTCCCGATCACCGACATCCTGCGCCAGACGCCCGATATCCCCGGCAATTGCCAGTGGGCGCTGTTCCTGCGCAATCACGACGAGCTGACGCTGGAAATGGTCACCGACGTCGAGCGCGATTATCTGTGGTCGACCTATGCCAACGATCCACGGGCGCGCATCAATGTCGGCATCCGTCGCCGCCTCGCGCCGCTGATGGACAACGACCGGCGCAAGATCGAATTGATGACTTCGCTGCTGTTCTCGTTCCCGGGCACACCGATCATCTATTACGGCGACGAAATCGGCATGGGCGACAACATCTATCTCGGCGATCGGAACGGCGTCCGCACCCCCATGCAGTGGACGCCTGACCGCAACGGCGGCTTCTCCCGCGCCGACCCGGCACGGCTGTACGCGCCGACCATCATGGACCCGGTCTATGGTTACGAGGCCGTCAATGTCGAGGCGCAGTCGCGCAGCCTGTCCTCGCTGCTCTCGGCCACCAAGCGGCTGATCGCGGTTCGCAAATCCACCCTCGCGTTCGGCCGCGGCACCATGACGTTCATCCGCCCGGAGAATCGTTCGGTGCTGTGCTATGTGCGGCAATATCGCGACGAAGTCATCCTGTGCGTCGCCAACCTGTCGCGATCGGCGCAGGCGACCGAACTCGACCTCTCCGCCTTCCAGGACCGCATCCCGCTGGAGATGCTCGGCCGCACCCGCTTCCCGCCGATCGGCGAACTGCCCTACATGATCACGCTGGCGCCCTACGGATTCTACTGGTTCGAACTGCAGGAGCGCGACAAGTCCGAGCCGGTGGTGCAGCGCGCCGTGCCCGAATTCGAGACGCTGGTCGTGCCCGTCAACGCGACCTGGGTGTCGCTGGCGCGCGAGCGCGGCGTATTCGAGCGCGACGTGCTTCCTGGCTATCTGTCGCGCAGTCGCTGGTATCCGGAGCGATCGCCCAAGGCAATCCGGCCGGCCCTGACGTCGGCCGTTCCGTTCTGCGACATCGGCGACAACCGGCCATGGCTTGCGTTTTTCGAAGCGACGCAGCGTGGCGTCAGCACGCGCTACGTGCTGCCGATGCAGATCGAATGGGTCCGCTTCGACCGCGAACGCTACAATCCGCATGCGCTGGCCGCGGTTCGACAGGGCGCCCGCGAAGGCACGCTGCTCGACGTCGCTACCGACCAGATCTTCGTCGCGCTATTGCTGCGCAACCTGCAGCAATCTCTGACGGTCGAAGAAAGCGAACAGGGCCTGAAGCTCGAATTCCGGCCGACCGCCCGCTTCAGCGACAAGCCGATCCGGCAGCCAGAGCACATCCGCACCATCGAAAACGACCAGCCCCGCAGCACCGCCTTGGTGGATAACGACTACGTCGTGAAGATCTACCGGACGCTGCAGCCCGGTCCCAATCCCGAAATCGAGGTTGGGCGCTTCCTTACCGATGTAGCCAACTTCGCGAACGCGCCGGCGTTCTTGGGCAGCGTCGAACTGGTCGAAGGCAATGAAAAGAGCGCGATCGGCGTCGTACACGCCTTTGTGCCCAATCAGGGCGACCTCTGGACCGTCAGCGGGGGCTATCTGGATCGCTTCATCGAGGAGCAGCGCCTGCTCGCGGCGAGCGTGCAGCGCGATGAGCGCGAGGACGAGTTTCCCTATCTGCGCTACATGTCGCAGGCCGGGCGGCGCGTGGCCGAGCTGCATGTCGCGCTCGCCGGCAACAGCGAACTGGCGGAATTTGCACCGGAGCCTGCCGGCCGTGACGACGTGCAGCACTGGATCGACGATCTGATGCTGTGCGCCGGCCGCGTCTTCAATGCGCTGCGGCAGCGGCGGGAAAGCCTCAGGGAAGCCGACCGGCCGCTCGCCGACCAGTTGCTGGCGTTGCAGCCGGCGCTGCCGGACTTGCTGGAAAGGCTGCTGTCGCGCGATACCGACATCGCCAGCATCCGTTGCCATGGCGACCTCGATCTCACGCAATTGTTGATCGTCAAGGACGACATCTTCATCGTCGACTTCGAGGGCGCGCCGCGCAGCAGCATCGCCGAACGCCGCCGCAAGGTGCCGGCGGCGCGTGACATCGCCGGCCTGGTCCGGTCGATCGATTATTCGGCAACCTCGGCCCTTGAGCGCGCACTTAAAGTAGCTCACGATGAGGACGGCAGGCTGGGCGCGGCGCTTGGCGAGTGGCGCGACCGGGCGGCCGCCGCGTTCCTCGCCGCGTACCATGAAGCCATGACCGATTGCCGGCTGTGGCCGTCCGATCCGAACGCGGCGGATAACCTGCTGACGTTCTTCCTGCTCGAGAAGGCCTTGAACGAAATCGAGCACGAACTGTCGTTCCGGCCGGAATGGCTCCGCGTGCCCCTGATCGGAATCATCAGAATGTTGTCGCAACCATCCTTCGAGGCTTCATGACTAAACTGCCCGCCGAGGCCTACGCCATCATCGAAGGCAGGAATTCCGACCCGTTCCGCTATCTCGGCCTGCACAGCGAGGGCGAGCAAAGCGTGGTGCGCGCTTTCATCCCCGAAGCCTCCAATGTGGAAGCGGTCGGCGAGCATGGCGAGACGGCGACGCTCGAACGCATCCATGACGCCGGGCTGTTCGCGGGCGCGCTGCCGAACGGATCAACGCGATACCAGCTCCGCGCCCGCTTTGGCGACAACGTCGTCGATCTCGACGATCCTTATCGATTTCCGCCGGTGCTCGGGGACCTCGATCTTTATTTGCTGGGCGAAGGCACACACCGGCGGATCTACGACAAGCTCGGCGCGCACCCGATGACGCTCGACGGCGTCGACGGTGTCGCGTTCGTCGTGCTGGCGCCGAGCGCCAAGGCCGTCAGCGTGGTCGGTGATTTCAATTTCTGGAACGCGCTGCGGCATCCTATGCGGGTGCGCGGCGTCGGTTACTGGGAATTGTTCGTGCCGCACGCACGCGCCGGCGACCGCTACAAGTTCGACATCACCGGCCCCGACGGGCGGCACTTGCCGCTGAAATCAGATCCCGTGGCCTTTGCGGCGGAGCTCCGGCCCTCGACCGCTTCGGTCGTCATCGACGAGACCAGGATTCCGCATCCACGCCCCGCGCCTGCGGGCATCAACGCGCTCGACGCGCCGATCTCGATCTATGAGGTGCATCTCGGCTCGTGGCGGCGCAAGAACGGCAATGAATGGCTGAGTTATCGCGACCTCGCCGAGCAGCTGCCGGCTTACGCCAAGGACATGGGCTTTACACATATCGAGTTTCTACCGATCAGCGAGCATCCGTTCGACGGCTCATGGGGTTATCAGCCGACCGGCCTGTATGCGCCGACGAGCCGGTTCGGCTCGCCGGAGGACTTTTCCGCGCTGGTCGATGCCTGCCATCGCGAAGGCATCGGCGTCTGGCTCGACTGGGTGCCCGGACATTTCCCCGACGACCCGCACGGGCTCGGCTATTTCGACGGTACCGCGCTCTACGAGCACGCCAACCCGCTGCAGGGCCGTCACCTCGACTGGGGCACGCTGATCTACAATTACGGCCGCACCGAAGTGGTCAACTTCCTGGTCTCCAACGCGCTGTTCTGGCTCGACCGCTACGGCGTCGACGGCCTGCGCGTCGATGCCGTGGCCTCGATGCTCTATCTCGACTACAGCCGGCCCGCCGGCGAATGGATTCCGAACCGGCATGGCGGGCGCGAAAATCTCGAAGCCATCGAGTTCCTGCGCCGCTTCAATACCGAGCTGTTCGGGCTTTTTCCCGAAACCACCACGGCCGCGGAAGAGTCCACTTCATGGCCCCAGGTGTCGCAGCCTGTCGAATATGGCGGGCTCGGATTCGGCTTCAAGTGGAACATGGGCTGGATGCACGACACACTGAAATATATCGGCAAGGACCCGATCTACCGGAAGCACCATCACGGTGACATACTGTTCGGGCTGCACTACGCATTTTCAGAGAATTTCATTCTGCCGCTGTCGCATGACGAAGTCGTGCACGGCAAACGCTCGATCATCGGACGCATGCCGGGCGACGAGTGGCAGCGGTTTGCAAATCTGCGCGCCTATTACAGCTTCATGTTCGGCCACCCCGGCAAGAAGCTCCTGTTCATGGGATGCGAGTTCGGCCAGGAGCGCGAGTGGAATCACGACCAGTCGCTCGACTGGCATCTGCTGGGGCAGCAGAAATATGCAGGCATCCAGAACCTGATCCGCGATCTCAACCGCCTTTATCGCGCCGTGCCGGCGCTGTACGAGATGGACTGCAACCAGGCGGGATTTGAGTGGGTCATCACCCATGATTCCGGCAACAACATCTTTGCCTGGCTGCGCAAGGGTTTTGACGCGCACGCGCGCTGTCTGGTGGTCGTGAATTTCTCGCCGAACGTCTTGCAGGATTACCGCGTCCGGGTGCCGTTCGCCGGCAAGTGGAGAGAAGCGCTGAATTCCGATTCCGCGCATTACGGCGGCAGCAATGTCGGAAATGTCGGCGAAGTGCACACGCTCGAGGGGACCATCCCCGAACTCAGCCTGACCATCCCGCCGCTGGCCGCGATCTTTCTCGTACCGGAAAGCTGACGCATGCGCCTGTCCGCGGGAAGCCCTGCCCGCCTTGGAGCAACCTGGGACGGGCGCGGCACCAATTTTGCGTTATTCTCGGCCAATGCGGAAAAGGTCGAGCTCTGCCTGTTCGACGGCCACGGCCGCCGCGAACTCGAGCGGATCGAACTGCCCGAGCGCAACGAGGACGTCTGGCACGGCTATCTCAACGACGTCTCGCCTGGGCAACTCTACGGCTATCGTGTCCACGGTACTTATGCGCCCGAACGCGGGCACCGTTTCAACGCCAACAAGTTGCTGCTCGATCCCTACGCCAAGCGGCTCGCCGGCCGGCTGGTGTGGAGCGACGCGCATTTCGGCTATCGGACGGGCAGCGCGCGCGAGGACCTTTCCTTCGATCGCCGCGACAACGCGCGCGGCATGCCCAAGGCGGTCGTGGTCGATGAGACCTTCAATTGGGGCCGCCGCGAGATACGCCCCAACATTCCCTGGGAAGACACCATCGTCTACGAGGCCCACGTCAAGGGCCTGACGCAGAAGCGCGACGACGTCGGCCCCGGCTGGCGCGGCACCTATGGCGGGCTGTGCTCGCCGGCGATGATCGATCATTTCAAGAAACTCGGTGTTACCACCATCGAATTGCTGCCGATCCACGGATTGATCGACGATCGGGTGCTGATCGAGCGAAAGCTTTCCAACTACTGGGGCTACAACACGCTGGCGTTCTTCGCGCCGGAGCCGCGCTATGCGCAGGACAACGCGCTCGACGCATTCCGCACCACCGTGGCGCGGCTGCACGACGCAGGCATCGAGGTGATGCTGGACGTGGTCTACAACCACACCGCCGAAGGCAATCACCTCGGCCCGACGCTTTCGTTCCGTGGCATCGACAACGCCTCATATTACTGGCTCAACAAGGAACAGCCGCGCTACTACGACGACTTCACCGGCTGCGGCAGCTCGGTCAATCTGACCCATCCGCGCGTGCTGCAGATGGTGATGGACTCGCTGCGTTACTGGGTCGAGGTCTGCCACGTCGACGGCTTTCGCTTCGACCTCGCCACCACGCTGGCGCGCAGCCCCAACGGCTACGACCGCAATGCCTCGTTCCTGACTGCGGTGCGGCAGGACCCGGTGCTTTCGACCGTCAAGCTGGTCGCCGAACCCTGGGATCTCGGCATGGGCGGTTATCAGGTCGGCGCATTCCCCTCGCAATGGTCGGAATGGAACGACCGTTACCGCAGCGCGATGCGGCGCTACTGGAGCGGCGAAGGCAGCCTAATCGGCGAAGTCTCGCGCCGCATGACCGCTTCCTCCGACCTGTTTCATCACGACAACCGCGCGACCCGCGCCAGCATCAACCACATCACCGTCCATGACGGCTTTACGCTGGCCGATCTGTTCAGCTACAACGAGAAGCACAACGAGGCCAACGGCGAGGACAATCGCGACGGCTCCAACGACAACCACAGCAACAATTGCGGCCATGAAGGCCCGACCAACGACGCCGCCATCACGGCGCTGCGCCGGCAGTTGCGCAAGAACCAGCTCGCCTGCCTGTTCCTGGCGCAGGGGACGCCCCTGATGCTTGCCGGAGACGAGGTCGGCAATTCGCAGAACGGCAACAACAACGCCTATTGCCAGGACAACGAGACCGGCTGGGTCAACTGGGACAATCTAGGCAAGCCCGGCGAGGATCTCACCGATTTCGTCAACCACATGACCGCGCTCCGCCGGCGCTTCGCCCAGCTTCGCTGCCAGCGCTGGCTCGATGGACGGCGCGCGGACGGTTCCTATGGCGTGCTGTGGCTGACGCCGGCGGCCGAGGAAATGAAGGAAGAGGACTGGACTTTTCCGGATGGCCGCTTCCTCGCCTATGTGCTGGGGCCGATGGAACAAGGTCAGCCGCCGATCTTTATCGTTCTAAACGCCGCCCCTGAAGAAATCGGTTTCAAGTTGCCCGAAATGCCCGAATACAGAAACTGGCAGCAGGTGCTGAATACGGTCGAGGCCGTGCAGAGCCCCATCGATATCGCAGCCGGCACCGAGACCAGCGCGCCGCCCCGGTCGGTGCTTGCTTTCGCAGGCACGGCATGAATGACGGTCAATTTGGCCCGCGCCTCACCAGCGACGCCACGCAGTTTAGACTGTGGGCGCCGGCGGCGAAGCGCGTCGACGTCATGCTGGCGCAACCCCATGCCATGACGCGCGGCGAGGACGGCTGGTTCACGGCCGACATTGCCGGTGTAACGGCAGGCTCGCGCTACAAATTTCGCATTGACGACGAGATCGACGTGCCGGATCCGGCGTCGGCGTTTCAGCCCGACGACGTATTCGGTCCGAGCGAGGTGATCGATCACAAAGCCTATCCATGGCGCACCGCGGACTGGCGCGGACGGCCTTGGCAAGAGGCCGTGATCCTCGAGGCGCATGTCGGGACCTTCACCCCGCAAGGCAGCTATCGCGCGATGATCGAGCGGCTAGATCATCTGGTAGAGACCGGCATCACCGCGCTGGAACTGATGCCGCTGGCAGACTTCGCCGGCACACGCAACTGGGGTTATGACGGCGTGCTGTGGTACGCGCCGGACAACGCCTATGGGCGGCCCGATGACCTCAAGGCGCTGATCGATGCGGCGCATCTGCGCGGGCTGATGGTGATGCTCGACGTCGTCTACAACCATTTCGGCCCGGAAGGGAATTATCTGGGCCGCTATGCGCCCTCCTTCTTCACGGAAGCGCAGACGCCGTGGGGCAGCGCGATCGACTATCGCGTCAGGCAAGTCCGCGCCTTTGCAATCGAGAATGCGCTGCATTGGCTGCGCGACTATCGCTTCGACGGGCTACGGCTCGATGCCGTCAACTCGATCGTCGAGCCCGGCGGGCTGTCGCTGCTGCACGATATCAGCGCCGCCGCCGGCAAGCTCGCCGCCGAGACCGGCCGGCACATTCACCTCGTGCTGGAAAACGGCGACAACCGCGCCAGCATTCTGGACGCCGACGAAGATCCGCCGCAGGGAAAATATCGCGCGCAGTGGAACGACGACTATCATCACGCCTGGCGTGTGCTGATGACCGGCGAGAAGCAGGGCTACTACGCCGACTACCAGCAGGCGCCGATCTCCGACATCGCGCGCTCGCTGGCATCCGGATTCGTTTATCAGGGAGAGCCGTCGGGGTTTCGCGGCGGCAGGCGCGGCGAGCCGAGCGGCCATCTGGCCCCGACGGCCTTCATCAACTTCGTGCAAAACCACGACCAGATCGGCAATCGCGCGCTCGGCGACCGGCTTGAAAGCACGGCTGATATACGCGCTATCGAGGCGGGGCTTACCGTGCTGCTGCTGTCGCCCTCTATACCCATGCTGTTCATGGGCGAGGAATGGGGCTCGAAGGCGCCCTTCCCGTTCTTCTGCGATTTCGGCGGTGACCTCGCCGGCGCCGTCCGCAAGGGCCGCCGTGTCGAACTGGCCTGGGCCTACGAAGAGTATGGCGACGACGTGCCGGATGCGCTCGATCGATCAAGTCGCGACGCCGCCGTGCTCGACTGGAACGAACCCAAAACCCCGGCCGCGCAGAAGCGGCTGACGCTGGTGCGGGATCTCCTGGAAATTCGCCGGCAGGAGATTGTCCCGCGGCTCGCAAACGCGACTTTCGGGGAAGCGCACGCGGACGAAAACCGCCTGCTGACGGCGCATTGGCAGATGGGCGATAGCGCCACGCTCCGCCTGCTTGCCAACCTGTCGGACCAGACCATCCGCCATGCGCCGGACCAGTCCGCGGGAACCCTGATCTGGGGCAGCGAGTTGGGCGACAGCGTGCCGCCCTGGACCGTGCTCTGGCGTATCGGATAGGAAAATGTCCCCGGCGATCCCGATCGCGACCTACCGCTTGCAACTATCGGCGGCTTTCAATTTTGATGCGGCGGCTTCCGTGGCGCCTTACCTGAAGGCGCTCGGCATCACCCATCTCTATGCTTCGCCGTTCATGCACGCCCGCAAGGGCAGCGCGCATGGCTATGACGTTATCGACCATGCCCAGTTCAACCCCGAGCTCGGTGGCGAAGCTGGCTTTGAGCGGCTCAGCGCCGCGCTGCGGCAGCACGATCTCGGGCTGATCCTGGATTTCGTACCGAACCACATCGGCGTGCATTTTGCGGATAATCCATGGTGGCTCGACGTGCTGGAATGGGGCCCCGCCTCGCCGCACGCGGCCTCCTTCGACATTGACTGGGATCAGTTGCCGTATCGCGCGCGCGGCGGCGTGCTGCTGCCGATTATCGGCTCGTCATACGGTCAGGCGCTGGAAAACGGCGACATCGAATTGCGCTACGATGCCGCTGAAGGCAGTTTTTCGGCGTGGTATTTTGACCACCGCCTGCCGATCGCACCGGAGCGCTACGGCGAGATTCTGCGCACGATCGTCAAAGAGACCGCCGTGGAGGATACCTTGCCCGGCAAGGCGATCCTGGCGCTGGCTTCGCGGCATCAGGGACCGCGTCATCCGAACCGCAAGGAAGCGCCCGCCTTCAAGGCCGAGCTGAATGCGATCTCCGGCGCTGCCGATATCATCGCACGTGGGCTGGAAGCCTACCGCGCGGGCGCGGATCGTTCCGCGCCGACGCTTTCGCTGCACCACTTGCTGGAACGCCAGCACTACAAGCTCGGCCACTGGCGGCTGGCTTCCAGCGACATCAACTACCGGCGGTTTTTCGACGTCAATACGCTCGCGGGTTTGCGCGTCGAGGACGCCGGCACATTCGAGGCGGTTCATCCGCTGGTCAGGCGGCTGATTGCGGAAGGCAAGCTGCAGGGGCTGCGGCTCGACCACATCGACGGTCTGCGCGATCCCGTCCAGTATTTCCAGCGCCTGCGCCGGCTGGTTCGCGACGCGCATGGCGGCCGCAGCCGGCCCTTCTACGTGGTGATCGAGAAAATTCTCGGCGAGCACGAAAAGCTTTCGTCATTTGCCGGCGTTCACGGCACGACCGGCTATGAGTGGATGAACGTCATCACCCATGTGCTGACCGACGGCCAGGGCCTGGCGCCGCTCGACGAGATCTGGCGGCAGATCAGCAACCAATCGCCAAAACTCGAGCCTATCCTGCAGGAGGCCAAACGCCGTGTGCTGGAAACGCTGCTGACCAGCGAATTCACCGTGCTGATGCGCCTCCTCGCGCGGATTGCCAGCGGGCATTACTCCACCCGCGACTATTCCGCCGACAGCCTGCGGCAGGCGCTCGAACTCTATGTGCTGCACTTCCCGGTGTACCGCACCTACCTGACATCCTCGGGCCCGTCAGCGCACGATCGCGAACTGATCTCGACGACGATCGAAATGGCCCGTGCCGACTGGTTCGCCGCCGACGACGGCATTTTCGACTTTCTCCGCGACGCGTTGACGATGGATCTGCTCAAGCCTGGGCGTCCGCCCCACAGCGCGCCGCGCGTCCGCCGGTTTGCCTTGAAGGTGCAGCAGTTCACCGGCCCGATGATGGCGAAGTCGCTGGAGGACACGACCTTCTACCGCTACCATCGCCTGCTCGCGCTCAATGAGGTCGGCGGCGATCCTGCCGCCAAATCGCTCTCGGCGAGCCAATTTCACAGCTTGATGCAAGCGCGCGCCAAAGACTGGCCGCTCGGCATGACGGCGACCGCGACCCACGACACCAAGCGCGGCGAGGATGCGCGGACGCGCATTGTGGCGCTGGCGGAAATGCCGGGCGAATGGACCAGCGCGGTCGCCCGATGGAAACTGCTCAACGCGCCGCATCTCAAGGTCGACGGCGATTTGCGCGCACCGTCGGCAACCTTCGAATACATGCTGTATCAGGCGCTGCTCGGCGCATGGCAGCCGGACGACGACTCGTTTCTCCCGCGAATGCAAGAGTATGCCCTCAAGGCGGCGCGCGAGGGCAAGGAGGAAACAAGCTGGCTCAATCCCCACGCCGCCTATGAGACCGGCGTCAAAAACTTCATCGAAAAGATTCTCGATCCCGCATTCTCAGGCGAATTCCTGAATTCGCTCCAGACGTTGGCGCAGCGGCTGTCGCTGCTGGGCGCGCTGAATTCGCTGAGCCAGATCACACTGAAGGCGATGATGCCGGGCGTACCCGACTTCTATCAGGGCACGGAGCTCTGGGATGTTTCACTGGTCGATCCCGACAACCGGCGGCCGGTCGATTTTGCCGAACGCGCGACCCGCCTCGAGACGCTGGAGCATCCGGGTTGGGATCGGCTGGTCGAGAAGTGGCCGAGTGGGCATTTGAAGCTGGCCTGGACACGGCATCTGCTCCAGTTGCGGACTGAACTGGCCGATGTATTCACGGACGGCGAATACGAGCCCCTGGAAGTGAGCGGGCCGCACCGCGACCACTTCATCGCGTTCGCTCGCCGGCGCGGCCGCGGCGCCGCAATCATCGTGGTCACGCGCTGGTTTGCGCCATTGACCGACGGAGGAAGACATTGGCCCGCTGCGGAGGATATTGACGCCACGCTTGATGCGGGCGGTTATGCGGTTGAGGGCTTTGCGGACGCCGATGCCACTCAGTTGCGCGCCTCCGACCTCCTGACCCATCTCCCGGTCGCCGTGCTGAAAGCCAGTTTCACTGGTGCAGTGAAGCCGGCACGAAAGCACAAACGCCTCTAGGCAGCATCAGCTCTTCTTGGTCAGCAGCAGCTTGCCGCGGTTCTGGATCGCGGCCTGGGCCGCTTCTGCGAAACGCTGCAACAGCCACGGCAGCACGACTTCCACCTGCACATGATCCTCAGCGACATCGACATGGCCGGCCGCAGCCTGGCCCATCGCGCGGACGCGAAAGATCATGCGATTGTCCTCCCACCGCTCCTCATCGACGCTCAACACCGGCACGCTGGTAGCGGCTCGGGAAAGTCCGGACTTCAGCCGGCGCATCGCCTCTTCGCGTCCGAGACTGTGCGGAATAGAAACGACCAGTGGTTTGCTCATCGCCAAAAACCTCTTCTCTCTTCCAACTCCATGTAATTACACAGGCTTCGAAAGGAAGAGCACCTCGCATTATCGCACCGCAAAACGGAACTTTCGCGGTTCCCCTGTGTTGATCCGCCGCACACGGAACGAAACACACGGCCCATGAGGCTGAGGAGAAATTCATGTCACTCGGGACCATCATCCTTATCATTCTCGTCATCGCTCTGCTGGGCGGCT
>CADEDX010000149.1 GCA_902826195.1 uncultured Bradyrhizobium sp.
TCTGGTGGTGCTGACGCCCGGTGGCGCGGGGATCGGCGACCCGAAGCAGCGCGCGTCGGCGAGCGTGACCGAGGACGTCGAAAGCGGGCTGGTGTCGAACGCGAATGCGGTTGCGGTTTACGGGTTAACGGGCTGACGCGTCAGGGCGCGTTGCGGTTCAATGTTGGTAACATGGAGAGCACGGATGATTACGCGGCGGACCTTTACGACGGGGGCGGCGACGATGCTCGCCGCCGGCCACCTCTCGACACGCGCCAAGGCGGCAACGGCAAACTGGGACATGTCGACGGTGTGGCCCGACGGCAATTTCCACACCAGCAACGCCATGGCTTTCGCCGATGCGGTCAAGAAGCAGACCAACGGTGCCGTCAACATCACGGTGAAGGCCGGCGGTCAGCTCGGCTTCAAGGGGCCGGAACATCTGCGCGCCGTGCGCGATGGTCTGGTGCCGCTCGCCGACGTGCTCAACATCCAGCAGGTCGGCGACGAGCCCTTCATGGGCGTTGAGAGCATTCCGTTTCTCGCCGTCTCGATGGACGAACTCAAGATACTGCACAAATATGTGCGGCCCGAGTATGGGAAGATCGCAGAGCGCAACAACCAGAAGATCCTCTATATCGTGCCCTGGCCGACCCAATATCTGCACCTCAAGGTGAAGGTTGCGGGCGTTGACGGACTGAAGAACATCAAGATCCGCGTTCCCGACAAGAATGCCGTCGACATGCTGAACGCGGTCGGCATGGCGCCGGTGATGATCCCCTGGGGCGAGACGATACCGGCGCTGGCCTCGGGCGCTGTTTCCGGCGTGTCGACCTCGGCGGTGTCGGGCGTCGACGGAAAGTTCTGGGAGTTCATGAAGTACATCTATCCGACCAACCATGTCTGGTCGTCGCAGATGCTGACCGTCAATCTCGATTCCTGGAAGGCGCTGAGCGCGGATCAGCAAAAAATGGTCGCCGACATCGCCGCGAAGATGGAGCCGGATTTCTGGGCGAATTCGCTGAAGGCCGACGTTGACAGCCTCACCCGCCTCAAGGAGGGCGGCATGGAGGTGGTGCCGGTGCCGGATGCGATGATGACGGATATCCGCGCCAAGACCGCGCCGCTGCTCGAGGCCTTCCTCAAGCGCGTGCCGGCGGCGGACAAGCCGGTGCGGTCCTATCTCGCCGAAGTCAAGCGCTAGGAGCGGGTCGTGGCCAGCGTCCTTCCGGCACCGTCGGAAACCCTCAACGCGGCGGCGCCGGCGCCGCTGCGTATCCTGCTCGATGCGATCGATCGCCTCGGCCGGCTTGACGGCTGGATCGGCGGCGGCTGTCTGCTGACGCTGACGGCGTTGATGCTCGCCGAGGTCGCCACGCGCCTGTTGTCGAACTTTTTGCCGTTCTTTCCGCCGACGATTTCGATCGCCTGGGAGTATTCCTCCTATCTGATGGCGGCCTCGTTCACGTTCGGCGCGGCCATGACGCTGCGGGTCGGCGGCCATATCCGTGTGGTGCTGCTGCTGAAAAACGTGCCGGCGCCGGTGCGACGCGCGCTCGAAATCCTCTCGGCGTTCGCCGGCTTCGTCTTCATGGCGTTTCTCACCCAGGCAATGGTCAAGTTCGCCTGGGGATCGTTCATCCGCGGCCAACTGTCGACGTCGAGCGACACCCCATTGTGGTTTCCACAGGCCATCGTCACCTTCGGGATGCTGCTGCTGACGCTGCAGTTCCTGGCGCGCGCCATCCAAGCCGCCCTCGGCCTGCCGCTCGAAGACCATCGCATGAAGGCGTCGCCCGTCGAATGATCACGCGCGCAACGAGGGCCGTCGTCACAGCGCCCGCCTTCGGAAGGCAAAATTCATGACCATCGAAGTCATCAGCCTGTTCGGCATTCTGTTCGCACTGCTGGCCGGTGGCCTCTGGATCGGGCTGACGCTCGCGCTTACCGCGACCCTGCTGCTGGCAACATTCCGCTCGATCCCGCTCGACAAGCTGCTTCCGCAATATGCCTGGAACATTCTGACCACTCAGGAGCTGCTGGCGCTGCCGCTGTTCATCCTGATGGGCGAGCTATTGTTCCGCACCAAACTGTCGCGATCGCTGTTTCAGGGGCTGGCGCCTTGGGCCGGGCTGCTGCCGGGACGGCTGCTGCATGTCAACGTGATCGGCTGCACGATTTTTGCGGCGATCTCGGGTTCGTCGGCGGCAACGACGCAGGTGATCGGCCGCATGTCGCTGAACGAATTGCTGCGCCGGGGCTATTCCAGGGATATTGCGATCGGTTCACTCGCGGGCGCCGGCACGCTCGGCTTCCTGATCCCGCCATCGAACATCATGATCATCTATGGCGTGCTTGGCGACGTCTCGATCCTGAAGCTGTTCACTGCCGGCGTGTTGCCGGGCCTGCTGCTGGCGGGGACGTTCATGGCCTGGGTGATGATACACACCACGCTGAACCGGACGCTGGTGCCAGAGTCGGAAGCTAAGCTCGCGCTGCTCCCCTGGGGCGAACGCTTCGCCGCGCTGAAAGACCTTGCGCCCGCCTTGTTCCTGATCGCGTGCGTGCTCGGCTCGATGTATGGCGGCCTGGCGACGCCGTCCGAGGCGGCGGCAGTCGGCGTGCTCGGCGCGGCGCTGGTCGCCCGGGTCCAGGGCTCGCTGTCGCAGCAGGTGATGCGCGACGTCATCATCGGTTCGGTGGTTACCTGCTCGATGATCGCATTGATCGTGCTCGGCGCGTCGATCCTCGGCAACGCCGCGGCGTTCCTCGGCATTCCACAGGCCGTGGCTGCGTTCGTCAAAGGTCTCGGCCTGTCGCCCTTCATGCTGATCGTCGTGCTGATCGCCTTCTACCTCGTCCTTGGTTGCTTCCTTGACGGCTTCTCGATGATCGTGATGACGCTGCCGATCGTGCTGCCGATCGTGAAAGCTGCGGGCTTCGACGACATCTGGTTCGGAATCTTCCTCGTGCTGGTCGTCGAGATGGCGCAGATCACGCCGCCGGTCGGCTTCAACCTGTTCGTCATCCAGGGTCTCACGGATGACGGGTTGGGCTACATCGCGCGGGTGACGATGCCGTATCTGATCATCATGGTCAGCTTCGTGCTCCTGCTGACGCTGTTCCCGGGCATCGTCACGATCCTGCCCAGGCTGCTCTACGGATAGACCGCTCTCACGCCGCCCAGCACTGTCCTCCGCCGTCGACGCGCAGCACCTGGCCCGAGACGAAGGCGCCGAGCGGTCCTGCGAACACTTCGACGACGCGCGCGACTTCATCGACGGTGGCAATGCGGTCCAGCGTGCCGCTCTCGACCATTCGATCTTGATCCACCGCGCGCGTGCCCATGAAGCGGCCGGTGCGGGTGTCGCCGGGTGCGATGCAGTTGACGGTGATGTCGTAGGGGCGGAGCTGGTCGGCGAGGCAGCGCGTGTAGTGGGTCATGCCGGCCTTGGCTACCGCGTAGATCGAGCCGTTGGTGCGACCCTTGAAGGCGGCGACCGAACCGATGGTGACGATGCGGCCCTGACGCCGCGGCATCATCTCCTTCGCGACCGCCTGGCATGTAAGGATGGTGGAGAGCAGGTTGCGGTCTAACACCGCGCGCACGTCCTCCTCGCGGATGCCGACGGCGTCGTTCGGATCGGGCTTGCCACCCCTGGCGGCGATGTCGCCGCCGGCATTGTGGACGAGAATGTCGATCGGCCCCAATTCTTTCGTCGTGCTCTCGACCACCCGCGCGATGTCGGCGCCTTGTGTGAGATCGCCGAGCACGCGGATGGTGCGCACGCCATGCGCCGTCGCCACTTCCTCGGCGACCGCCGTCAGCGTCGATCCCTCGCCAGACTCCGCCGGTCCGTTCTCGCGCATGCCGTGGATGGCGACGTCGGCGCCCAGGCTTGCCAGCCGTTCGGCGAAGGCGCGGCCAAGCCCGCGGCCCGCGCCAGTGACCAGTGCAACCTTGCCCGTTAGCGTGCGGGCGGTGTCGTTTGTCGGCATGATGTCTTCTCCTGAACAGGCTTTGCAATCCGGCCGTGCTTCGATCATAAAGGCGCCCGAACTTCAGCCGGCCGATTTCGCCATTCGGCGACAATAAAAGAGGGAGCGAGTATCGTGGCATATTCCAATACGCAATTGTTCATCAATGGCAAATGGCGGCCGAGCCAATCGGGCCGGACCATCGCCGTGCGCAATCCGGCGACCGAAGAGGAAATCGGCACCGTGGCGCATGCCGACCGCGCCGATCTCGACGAGGTGCTGGAAGCGGCCGCAAAGGGTTTCAAGGTCTGGCGCGCGGTAGCCCCGTTCGAGCGCTGCCGGATCATGCGCAAGGCGGCCGCGATTATGCGCGAGCGCAATGACGAGATCGCGCCGCTCATGACCATGGAGCAGGGCAAGACGCTGGCGGAAGCCAAGATGGAAGCCATGGCCGCCGCCGACGTCATCGAGTGGTTCGCCGAGGAAGCCAAGCGGGCCTATGGCCGGGTGATCCCGGCGCGAGGGCCTGGCATCTACCAGATCGCGATCAAGGAGCCGGTCGGTCCGGTCGCGGCATTCACGCCGTGGAATTTCCCGATCAACCAGGTCGTGCGAAAACTCTCCGCGGGCCTTGCGGCCGGCTGCTCGATCATCGTCAAGGCGCCCGAGGAGACCCCGGCATCGCCTGCGCAACTGATCAAGGCGTTCGTCGATGCCGGCGTGCCCGATGGCGTCATCAACCTGGTCTATGGCGTGCCGTCGGAGATCTCGGAATATCTCATTCCGCATCCGGTGATCCGCAAGATCTCGTTCACCGGTTCGACCAACGTGGGCAAGCAGCTCTCCGCACTGGCGGGCCTGCACATGAAGCGCGCCACCATGGAACTCGGTGGCCACGCGCCGGCCATCGTGTTCAAGGATGCCGACGTGTCGGCGGCGGCGAAGATTTTGTCGGCGGCAAAATATCGCAACGCCGGCCAGGTCTGCATCTCGCCGACCCGCATGCTGGTGCAGGACGACGTATTCAAGGAGTTCGTCGAGAAGTTCGTCGAGGGCGCGAAGTCGATGAAGGTCGGCAACGGCTTGGATCCGGATTCGAAGATGGGGTCATTGGCCAATCCGCGCCGCGTCACCGCGATCGAAGGCATGGTGCAGGACGCGGTGAGCAAGGGCGCCAAGCTCGAGACCGGCGGTCACCGCGTCGGCAACAAGGGTTACTTCTACGAACCCACCGTGGTCAGCGACGTGCCGAAGGACGCGCGCGCCATGAACGAGGAGCCGTTCGGGCCGCTGGCGCTGATCTCGCGCTTCTCGACCTTCGACGAGGTGGCTGAGGAAGCCAACCGGCTGCCGTTTGGTCTCGCGTCCTATGCCTTCACCAGCTCGACCAAGACCGCGACCGCGATCGGCGCCGCCATCGAAGCCGGCATGGTTTCGATCAACAGTTTCGGTCTCGCGCTGCCTGAAGTGCCGTTCGGCGGCGTCAAGGATTCCGGCTACGGCTCGGAAGGCGGCACCGAGGCGATGGAGGCGTATTTCAACACCAAGTTCATTACCCAGACCGGGGTGTGAGCGAGACGGCGAAGCCGATACGGCCGGCTTTGTTGATGTGACATGGCCCGGCGTTCCCTTGGGAGCGTCGGGCCAATTTCGTTCGCGCCGCGCCTACGGTGGGCGTTCGCTGTCCACGATGGATAGCCCAAGCGGGGCTGACACGGGCGAGGGGGAGCGTCGACGAGGACCCGCGTTACTGCATGCCCGCAGGCAGACCGCGCGTTTCCTTCGGGTCCAGAACAGATTGACCCAGGTCAAAGGAGTTTGGCGATGGCAGCCTAGAACATATCAACAGCAGCTCGGGTATGAAGAATGCGCAAAAGCACCGGATATGCCGCGGCGGTCGCCGCCATCGCCATCGGATCGGCATTGCCCTTCATGGTTGTCGCCCAGACACCGCCCAAGCCTTCGGTCCGGCTTGCCGACGTGATGAGCGCGCTGCAGTCGAGGCATTCGAAACTGTGGACGGCGGCCCAGCAGCGCAACTGGGAGTTGGCGGCTTATGAACTGGAACAGGTGAAAGCGGGCCTTGCGGATGCGATTGGGCTGTACAACGATATCCCCGTAACCAACGTCACGATGATCGATGGCCCGCTCAAATCGATCGACGGCGCCATCGCCGCTCGCAGCGGCCCGGCATTCACCAAAGCGTTTGGCGAACTGACTGCCGGATGCAACGCCTGTCATCAATCGGTCGGGCGAGGCTTCATCGTCATGACGATCCCGACGATGTCGCCTTTCGGCAATCAATCGTTTGTGCCGTCCGTGGGGCAGGGCAAGGATATTTCGCGCCGGTGAGGGGGCTAGCCGGGGGGACGTCACCGCGAGGGAGAGGTCTTGTCCGATCTCCCGATGATGGAAAACATCAGCGCCGCAACGATGCCCGATAGCAGCGAGGCCGCAAGGACGCCGAGCCGGACCTGTTCGAGCACCGCCGGGTCGTCAAAAGCCAGCGTGCCGATGAAAAGGCTCATGGTAAAGCCGATGCCGGTCAGGATCGCCATGGCATAAAGCTTTGTTGCGGTCGTTCCCTCGGGCATCGCGGCCAGGCCCAGCCTGATCGCCAGCATCGAGGCGGCAAACACCCCGATCTGTTTGCCGATGAAAAGCCCCGCAATGATCCCCAGCGGGATCGGGGCCGCCAGCTCCGAGAAGGTCAGGCCATGCAGCGATACGCCGGCATTGGCGAAGGCAAAGATCGGCACGATGGCGAAATTGACCCACGGCTTGAGCGCGTGTTCGGTGTCCTCGAGCAGGCTGCGGCCGTCATGACGGGTCAGCGGCATTGCAAGGCCGACAGCGACGCCGGCCAGCGTCGCATGCACGCCGGATTTGAGCACGCAGACCCAGGTGAACAGGCCGGCGATCAGATAGAAGGCCGGCCTGCGAACATCGAGCCGGTTCAGCACCACCAAGGCTGCTACACCAAGCACGCCGAGCGCCAATGCCAGCACGGAAAGGTCCGCGGTGTAGAAGATCGCGATGACGACGATGGCCATCAGGTCATCGATGATCGCAAGCGCGAGCAGGAACGTCTTCAGCGAGGCCGGCACCTTGCGTCCCAGCATGGCGCAGACGCCGAGCGCGAAGGCGATGTCGGTCGCCGCCGGTATGGCCCAGCCGCGCAACGCTTGGGCGTCGTCCCAGTTCACCGCGGCAAAGATCGCGGCCGGCGTGACGAAGCCGCCGAACGCGGCGATCACGGGGAGGGCCGCTTTTCGCGGGCTCGCCAGCGCGCCCTCGATTGCTTCACGCTTGATTTCAAGCGCAACCAGCAGGAAGAACACCGCCATCAAGCCGTCGTTGATCCAGTGTTCGAGCGTCTTGCTCAGTCCGATCGATCCGATCCGCACCTCGCCGCTGGTATGCAGCAGCGCCTGGTATGCAGGTCCGAGCGGAGAATTCGCCACGATCAGCGCCGCAGCCGCCGCGACGCCGAGCGCGATGCCGCCATTAAGATCGGTGTTGTCGGCGCTGTGAGATGAGGTCATTCAGCCCTGGCCGTCATCAACGGGCCTTGTCGGCCGCCTCGATGGCGACGGACAACGCGAGTTTGGTTTCAGCGACGATATCCTCGACCAGTTCTTCCCGGCTGACATGGGCCACCTGGCCGGTCAGCAATCCCTGTTCGGCGAGCATCACGACGCCGTGCAGCGAAGCCCAGATCTTCAAAGCGCTGCGCTCGCGCAACAGCCCGACCGCCGGCGCCTCCAGCGCCTCCAGCAGCAGTTCGAATGTTTCCATCGCCGCGGTGTGCAGCTCGCTGCCCTTTGCCGCGCAAGCCATGGTTCGCGACGCGAACATCAGGCGATAGACGCCGTTGCGGCGCAGGCCGAAATCGAGCGTGAGCTGTGCGAAACGCGATAATTTCGATTGCTTCGACGGTTTTTCGATTGCCGCGCGCATCATGGCCGAGAACTGGCGGAAGGCTTCGGCGGTAGCGGCCGTCAGCAACGTTTCCCGATCGGCGAAATGCTTGTAGGGCGCCGGCTGCGAGACGCCGAGTTTCTTGGCGAGCGCGCTGATGCTGATCGCTTCGGGGCCGCCGAGTTCGACCTCGTGCAACGCGGCCTGAACCAGGGCATCGCGGAGATCCCCGTGGTGATAGGCGTTCAGTGCTTTGCGTGCGAGGCGAGGTGGCATCCAACTCATGCCTATAACTTTTGACTTGACAGTACAACGGTGTCGCGAATGTAATATGATATAACTTCGCGGTGCGCCGGCAAATCTCGGCCGTCGCGCCGGGGGAAGCGGGCGCGAAACAAGCGCCACACAGAGGGAAACGCTGCGATGGCTGGAAAGCTGAAAATCCGCGTCGACCAGGACAAATGTCAGGGCCACGCGCGCTGCAAATCACTGGCGCCCGAGCTGTTCGACCTCGACGAGTTCGGCAATGCCCACGAAGTCGGCGACGGTTCCGTGCCGGCGGGCCTGGAAGACAAGGCCTATCTTGCCCAGAGCAACTGTCCGGAGATCGCGATCGAAGTGACCGAGGAATAGTCCGGTTCCGAGATCGAGTTGAAGCCCATCAGGATCTGAACAAACCAAGCAAAGGATTTGCTCCGATGTCCGATTCCGCCAGCATTATGCCCGAACATCCGCCGGTCACCGATTGGGTCAACGATTTCGATCACACCGATCCGGCATGGACGGAGAATCCGTTTCCGATCTGGGAAAAACTGCGGGCGGCTTCGCCCGTGGTCCACACCGAGCGCTTTCTCGGCTGCTACATGCCGACCACCTATCAGGCGGTAAAGGAAATTTCCTACGATACCGATCACTTCTCGTCCCGCCGGGTCATCGTGCGCGACGTGCGCCCGGACATTACGGCGCGGGCGCCGCCGATCACCTCCGATCCGCCCGAGCACAAGCCGGCCAAGCAATTGCTGCTGCCGCCGTTCACGCCGGACGCGATGAAGAAGCTGGAACCGCGGGTGCGCGCGATCTGCAACGAACTGATCGACGAGTTCATCGCAGACGGCGGATGCGACGCCGCCGCGCGCTACACCAAGCATATCCCGGTCCGCGCCATCGCGCACATGCTGGGCATTCCCGAGAAGGACAGTGATCTCTTCATCAAGTGGATTCATGGAATTCTCGAGCTCGGCATCAAGGACGACAACGCGCTGATGGGCGCGGTCCGCGAGATGACCGGCTATTTCATCGGCCATATCGAGCAGCGCAGGAAGAATCCCACAGACGATCTCATCTCCACGCTGATGAATGCGAGGGACAAGGACGGGCAACCGCTGGCGGACGAGCATGTGCTGGGCTCGCTGCGGCTGCTGCTGATCGCCGGCATCGATACCACTTGGAGCGCGATCGGTTCCTCGCTCTGGCATCTGGCGAAGACGCCGTCCGACCGCGAGCGCCTGGTCAAGGAGCCGGAACTGATGCCGCTCGCCGTGGAAGAACTGCTGCGCGCCTATTCGCCGGTGACGATGGCGCGCGAGGTGATGAAAGAGACGACCATCAGCGGCTGTCCGGTCAAGCCCGGCAACATGGTGCTGCTGTCGTTCCCGGCCGCCAACCGCGATCCGGCGATGTTCCCGGATGCCGACAAGGTGGTGATCGATCGCAAGGAAAATCGCCACGCCGCGTTCGGCCTCGGCATTCACCGCTGCGTCGGCTCCAATCTCGCGCGCATGGAGATGACGGTTGCGATCGAGGAATGGCTGAAGCGGATTCCGGATTTCAGGCTCGATCCCGCCGGCAAGGTTACGTGGTCGGAAGGCACCGTCCGCGGCCCGCGCCAGTTGCCGGTGTTGTTCGGCAAAGCGCGCTGAAAGCTATCGCGTCCCGGAGCGGCGCACCGGACGATGCTTCGCATCGCACGAGAACGCCGCACCGCGTCCGGGACACGTTCTCCCTATTTGACCTCGATCTTCGCGTCGCTGGCGACCTTCTTCCAGGCTTCGATGTCGCGCGCGTTGATGGCGCGCTGTTGATCTCCGGCAATGAAATCCGCCGAGATGCCGAGCGCCAGTAGTTTCTCGACGATGTCGGGTTCGGCCAACGAGGCCTTTAGCGCGCCGGAGATCTTCTCGGTAATGGACGCGGGAATGCCGGATGGCGCGTACATCACCCAGGAAAGGCTCCGTTCGAAATCGACGCCTTGCTCCTTGTAGCTCGCGACGTGGGGCAGGCTCGGCGAGCGGCCGCCACACACCGCAAGCGCCTTCAGCTTGCCGTCCTTCACCAGCGGCGTTCCGGTCGCCATGTCGACCAGTCCCACCGAGATGTGTCCGCCCATCAGGTCATTGGCGAGTTTGGCCGCGCCGCTGAACGGCACGTGCTCCAGGCGGACGCCGGCCTTTTGCGAGAGGATTTCGCCGCAAAAGTGCCCGGTCGAGCCGACGCCCCAACTGCCATACTGGATCGGCTCGCCCTTCTTCGACAGTTCGGTCAGTTCCGGCAGATTGTTGGCGGCAAAATCCTTCGTCGCCATCAGGAGGATGGACGACGTACCGATGCGTCCGATGGTGGTGAAGTCCTTGATCGGATCATAGGGCAGGTTCGGATAGACGGCCGGTGCGAGCACGTGGGTGGTCATGCCGCCGATCGTGATGGTGTAGCCGTCGGGCGGGGAGGTCGCCGCCTGCTGCGCGCCAATCGTGCCTGCGGCACCGGTGCGGTTTTCGACGTAGATGGTTTGCCCCAGGCGGTTGCTCATCCGGTCGGCCAGCAGCCGGCCGAGCACGTCGCCGCCGCCCCCGGCGGCGAACGGCAGCAGCATCTTGATCTTCCTGGAGGGATAGCCGCTCGCGTCCTCGGCGCGGGCCGCGCCTGCCGCTGATGCCAGCGTCAGCAGCGAAAGCATGATCACGTGTATCTTCATTACTCTACTCCCTGGGTTTCCCGTTTGTTTTGGTTCTTGCTTCGATGCCGTCGCGCGATCAGGGCGCGCGAGGCTTTGCGCCGGAGTGCCGGAGGATGAAGCGCGTCGGCAAATACACCGGCCGTATTTTTTGTGCCGCGTCGCCGCCGCGGATACGATCGAGCAGGATGTTGGCGGCGACCCGGCCCATCTGGTCGAGATCCCAGGTCAACGCCGAGATGCCCGGCGTCGCATGCCGGGCGAGATCAGTGTCGCCGATGCACACCAGCGAGATGTCGTCTGGATAGCGCAGTCCGTTGCTGGCCAACGCATCCATCACACCGGCCAGCATGTGGGTGCCGAGCGTAATGATCGCCGTAGGACGGTCGGGGCCTTGGAGCAACTGGCAGACCTCGCTGAACGCGATGTCGGAGCCCTGCGTCTGGGGGCGGATCAGGTCGGGATCGACCGTGAGTTTCGCCTCGACATGGGCCTGCCGGTAACCGGCCAGGCGCTCCGAACTCGGCAGTAGCGCGGCGCGGCCGGTGAGAAGCGCGATACGGCGGTGGCCGAGCCCGATCAGGTAGCGGGTGATTTCGAGGCCGCCGCCGCGATGGTCGGCGCGTACTGAGGGGACATCTGGCACCTCGCGATCGATCGCCACGCAGGGCATGTCGAGGTTGGCGAGTGCGCCGGTGAAATCGGTATGGGCGTTGTCGCCGGCGAACAGCAGCAGGCCGTCCATCCGCCGCCGCCGCACCGCCGATATGAACGCCGTTTCGCGATCCTGCTCATGCCGGGTGGCCGCCAGCATCAGCACGTAGCCGGCACGCTGAAACTCCTCCTCGGCGCCGTTGATCATCTCGCTGTAGAGCGGGTTGGAGAGGTCGGAGACCATGCAGCCGATCGTCTTGCTCGCGCGCGAGCGCAACGCCTGTGCCGCCGAGTGCGGCTCGAAGCGCAGGCGGTTCACCGCCCGCATGATGCGGGCGTGCAATTCCGGGCTGATATGCGGCTCGCCGTTCATGACGCGGCTGACGCTGCTGACGGAAACGCCGGCCTGCGCCGCGACATCGCGGATGGTGGCACGTGCAGTCTGCGCCGGGCGCGGCGGCATGCGGGGCTTCCTCGGGGGCGAATTGGCAAGAAATCTAGCGTGATCTGGAAACGATATACAAGGCGATATCCTGTAAATATCCGACTTGAACCACAGCATTAGACAAAGTATGGAAACGTTTCCAAGGCGTGCGGGATGCCACCCTTCCTCTCGCAACAACAACCGGCCGAATGGCCGCAGGCAGGAACGAGACCAAGGCATGACGAGGCGTGTCGAAGGAAAAGTCGCCCTGGTAACCGGCGCCGCCAATGGCATCGGACGAAGTGCCGCCCTGGTGCTGGCGCGCGAAGGCGCGAAGATTGTCGCGACCGATCTGCAGGACGAGAGGGGCACCGACCTGTTGCGCGAATTGCGCGCCATCGGAAGCGAATGCGAATACTACCACCACGATGTGACTCGCGAGGAGGACTGGCAGTCGATCGTGGCCCAGACTCAGGGGCGCTTTGGTCGGCTCGACATCCTCGTCAACAATGCCGGCATCGGGCTATCGAGCCCCGTGGTCGACATGGCGTTTGCCGATTGGAAGCGGCAGGTCGCCGTCAATCTAGACGGCGTTTTCCTCGGCGTGAAATATTCGCTTCCGCTGATGCGCGCCGGTGGCGGCGGAAGCATCATCAACGTGTCCTCGATTGCCGGCATCAAGGCGTCGCCCAACGTCTCGGGATATTGCGCGACCAAGGGTGGCGTGCGGCTGTTCACCAAGTCGGTCGCGCTGGAATGCGCGGCGGCCAAGGACGGCGTACGCGTCAACTCGCTGCATCCGGGTATCACCGAAACCGCCATCTGGGACACGTTGATCGGAACCGTCGAGGACGGCGCCAACGGTGGAAGGGAGCGCGGTCCGACGCTGGACAAGCTCACCGAACGCGCG
>CADEDX010000150.1 GCA_902826195.1 uncultured Bradyrhizobium sp.
TTGATGATCATCAAAAACGGCTTGGCTGTTCCATCCTGCCCCGCATAAGAGACCGTAATGTTCATCGGCACGTAGGATTCCGCGACGTCGCGCGTCACGCCGACGACCTTGAGCTTCGAATAATCTGGTTCGAGCACGACCGGACCAGAGCTTCCGATATCATGCAGCTTTTGATCAACGGACTCGTTTCCCCAGAAGCCAGCCCAGTTCCCCTCGGACGGGATCGCGCTCTTCGCTACCAACAGGGTTGAGGGCGATTGCCAGAACATGCCATGCAGAGCCCTGAAATCGTGGTTGTTGGCCAACTTCATGAGCCTGCCGAACTTCGATTTGATCGTGTTAAGGGTTGCAGCATCCAGCGGCCCCTCGCTGACAGCGGGTGCAGCCGCGACGGCCCCGGCAGAAAGAGCCGTGACAATGAGGGTGACAAGAAGAGTCTTGTACATGAAGGAATTCCCTTCCAGGTTTACCGGCTACTCGTCCGGCTCGCGACACGGCTGCGCCTGTCGCGTTGCTCGATTGCCGGTATGAGCCGCTCACTTCCAACGGCCGACGTCCTCAGGACGCTTTAGCCTGCACATTCGTGCAGCAAGTTTGTGATTTTCGTATCGAGATGTCGGGCGACGGCAAGTGCTTCCGGGCTGCCATAGGTCTGTAGATAGCTCTCCATCTTGTTATATGAGACATGAACGCCGTCGGGCCGTTCATCGATGAGGATTGTGACTGGAGCGTAAGATCCAGCATCGGGAACGTGCTTGACCATTTCTTTCATGATGAGTGGATTGCCCATCACAAGCCGTATGATCTTGGGCGTCTCGGATCCGCTTTCACGACGCAGAATGTCGCCCAGATCGAATTCCGCAAAGAGCATCAGGTCCGTGCGGCCCAGGCCGCTCTTCACAATGCGTTCCAAGTCCGGGAAGGAATTTGTTGCCCTTGTCGTTGTGAAAAATTCGGACATGTCAGGTTGTCCGACCGCCGTCTTGAGCGCAGCTACAATAGCCTCGAATGGTCTTGAGCTCGTGAGGCTGAAACGTTCTACCTCGACTTTTGCGATTGTCATTTTGTCCTCCGTAACAACTCTCATCGATAAAGTGCGCGGAACGCGCCCGGGATCACCCAGCCGCCGGTTACGCTTCGAGGAAGGTCCGGACGTGGTTGACGAATGTCTCGTGGTGTTGAAACAGGGCGCCGTGCCCTGAATCGGGATAAAGCACCAGCTGAGCGTTGCTGAGTTCCTTGAACATGGCATAGGCGTTGTTCGCGGGCAGCATGGTGTCGTGGCTGCCGCTGACCACAAGAGCGGGCTGGCGAATGGCGCGCAGAATGGCGTGACCGGGATCAGGTGTTGCGCACCAGGTGATCAGCGCCTTGGCCTGCGGATCGGTTACCGCGCTGCCATTATCGGTGTCCCGATCGTCCTTACGCACCTGCGTCCGCTTCAGGAACGCCAGGCCGGACGACTGGCTGGCGGAGGATTTCGTAAAGAATAATGGCAGGCGGGGGTCCGGTGCATCGGTTTGGGAAAGCGCCTGCTGGAGAACTGCCAACAGGTGTTCCTCTCCGCCTTTCGGCGCGGTGCCGACGAGGATCAGCTTGCGGACCAGCGGTCCGTGCTCGGCGGCGATCTGTTGGGCGACGCAGCCGCCCAGGGAAAAGCCCAGCAGGTCGGCTTCGGAAAGGCCGAGCAAGTGGATGAAGGCGACCGCGTCTCGCGCCATCGCTGGGATAGTGTCGGGCGTTTGACCGGTCGAGCGGCCGACCCCGGCGTTGTCGAAGGCGATCACAGGGCGGTCAGCGGCGAGGGCGTTGACGACGGAGGGATCCCACGCATCGATGTTGCCCGAGAAGTGCTGCAGGAGAACCAGCGGCGTTCCGCTCGATGGGCCAAGGCGGCGATAGGCGAAGCGGATTCCACGGCCTTCGATGTAACGGGTGGGTGCCGTTTCAAGCGTGGCGGCGTCCAGGCTCGCGATGTCGAGTGCAGTCATGTCATTCTCCGGATGCTTGCTATGAAATGGTCAAATGGCGGAACCAACACGTCGCTGTCGATTCTGCAGTGTTGGCCGGGCTTGCGACGTTAGTGGTGCAATGCGTGTGTATTCCTCTGAGCTGGGCGCTCCCGGCGCCAAAGCGCCGAGAGCTGCAGCGTCATTTTGCGAGCGCCGCCTTTTCAATCACCGCGGCGACTTCCTTCGCATGAACGACGAGCGAAGCATGGCTGCCGGCGACTTCTGTCGTCTGGGCCTTCATTTCGGCGGCGAAGAACTTCTGGGCCTCGGGCGCGATCACCTTGTCCTTGGTGCTGATCACGTAGAACGTGGGTTTGTCCTTCCAGGCGGCCGTGTCGACCGGTGCCTCGAACGCCGCGTGGTTCAACGGAAGCTGATGGTTTGCCAGGGATTCGGCGATCTGCGGAGGAAGGTCAGCCGCGACCGCCGAAGGAAAGACCTTGGGATCGATGAAGAGGTCGCCTTTGTCGTCAGGATGAATCGCCGCAGTGCCTTCGGTTGCCGGACCGCTCTTGGCGAGGGCCGCCAGAGATTGTCCCACGTCCGGCGCGAAAGCGGAGACGTAGACGAGCGCCGACACCTTGGGATCGTTACCGGCTTGCGTGATCACCACGCCGCCCCAGGAGTGGCCGACGAGAACGGTCTTGCCGTTCTGCTTCGCCAGCGCTTGTTTGGTGGCATCGACGTCAGCGGCCAGGGAGGTGAGCGGATTTTCGACGAGCGTGACGTTGTATCCTTTCTTCGTGAGGATGTCGGCAACGGGCTTCCAGCTCGTCTGGTCGACGAAAGCGCCATGGACGAGAACAATATTGTGAGCCGCCCCCTTGGGCAGCTCCGCCGACCGGGCGGGGGCGGCAAATGCCGCTCCGGCCATGACGACGGCGACGGTTGAGAGAAGAAAATTTCGCATTAATAGCTCCTGTTGGATAACGGACGACGCGAGGTCGAGGGATGGGCAGGCACTTCTGCAAAGTCGGGTTTTTCCATCTGCCGCTTTGAAAAATGGATGACCGCATGATGCCTCGGCAGGACCTAGTAAGGAGATTTCTCGGACGGTAGAGCCCAATCGTCCAAGTATTGTGTCGGATCGTCCGCGGGATTAGGATCATCGCTATGGACATCCTCGCCGAAGTACTCGATCGCGTTCGCCTCGGAGGGACTCTGCTCTTCCACTTCGAACTCGGTCATCCCTGGAGTCTGGCGTTGCCACAACGCCCCTACGCCCTGTTCCATTATCTCAGTCCTGGCTCAGCCTCAGCGACCGTCGAACTCGAACAGGGGCGACAACTCCGCATGAATGCGGGCGACTTTGTTGTCATCTCACGCGGTGAGCCCCACGAAATTTATTCGGATCGCCGGACGAGACCGTTTTCAGTTCTCGACCTCGATCGATCGTCCGCGCATCTTGGCGTCGTCCGTCACGGCGGTAGCGCGCAGCCGTACTCGACAATGATCTGCGGCAAGTTCACTGTGGCGCGGCCCTCGCGCGGCAGCGTGCTGGAATTGCTTCCGCCGGTGCTTCTCCTTAAGCCGACGGAGGACGGTGAGTGGCTCGAGGCGATTCTGCGACGCATGGTGAGCGAGTCGGCCCGTGAGCGTCCCGGCCAAGGCGTCGCGCTTTCACGACTGACAGAAGTGCTCTTCGTCGAGGTGTTGCGAAGCTGGATCAAGTCTCTCGGTCCCGGAGAAGGCGGGTGGCTTGGGGCGATGGCGGACCCGCACATTGGACCGGCGCTTCAGTTGATCCACGAAAGGCCGGATCTGTCCTGGACCCTTGACGACCTCGGGCACCGCGTGGGGCTAGGTCGATCGGCGTTTTCGGCGCGCTTCACCAGGCTCGTCGGCCAGTCCATGTACCGCTATCTGATCATCCGCCGGATGGAGGAGGCTGCGTTTCTACTGGAATCAAGCGACGAGGGGATTGCGCAGATTGCGACCCGTGTCGGTTACGAGACCGTGGCCGCCTTTTCGAAGGTGTTCCTTCGACATCACGGCCTGTCGCCCGGCCGTTACCGAGCAGTTCGACGCTCTGACGGTAGCCGAATGCAAGAAGACCTTCTGGAAGCAGAAGTCGCCGATTGACCCTGGCCAAGCTGAAGTTCGTGCCATAGCGCGCTAACGCGCGAGGCCGCGCCTGACGCTGAAGATACGAGCGGCATCTACGGTCTTCGCGGCTTAAGACCGTGCTGTGCAGTTTGCTGGGTTCGTCGGTCTGCGGTGATCGAACTGATCTTGCCGACTTCTGCCGCCCAGCGCGAGTTTGGGCAGCGGCCGACACGTTCGATCGTGTTCCAGGCTCGGCGCTGCCGCTTGCCCCTTATCGAGAGCGATCCGTTTTCTGCGAGGCTGCGCTCATCGCGCTCAATGCCGCGGCTTCCTGATCTAGAGTCACGTTCTACTAGACGGCGCCACCCGACAAGGCCGCCGCGGCGCTCGCTACGGTCCTGCAGACGCTTCTCAAGGACCGTCAGGCCCGGTGATCTGAGATGACCAAAATCGACTTCGACGCCGGCCAGAGCCGCGGCAAGGCCTGCGAGCAGGGGAGAGGCAGCGCGTGTGGCCGGGACAACGCCAAGCCAGCACGGCGGGCAGGTGGGACCGGGAAATGACGCTGTAGTGCTTGTTTAAGCAGGAGCGCCGCGCACTCTGTCGCCTCACAATTCTTTGCGTTGCTGGCGCGACTGCTTCAATCAACTTTAAGGTCCCTAAGGTCAGTGGCAACGCTCAACCCAGAAGCATCAACATCCTCGACAGATTGAATTTATCCTTCTGTCGATCTTCGCATCTTCAGGGTCGACGGCGGGATTGGTGTCCAGCGTGTGGCGACCCACACCATCTGAGGAAAGCGCCGTCCCCGACGAGTTGGTGCCGGGCGCGGCAGCGGTGGTGCCGAAGGCGCCGCCGCCCATCATGGACATATGAGACGATCCCATGCCATGCGCTCCTCCCATGCCGCCACGGGCAAACGCCGCGTTGGCTGAAAAGCCAACGCAAACGAAGATGCAAAGAACGGAAAGCTTTTTCATGTCAAAACTCCTCGTTGGCGTCGGCCCGCTCTGCGCAATTCGTTGCTCGATATGCGTGAACCTGATGTAGGCGCGCAATCCGTTGACACCATTAAATTCAATTTTAGAAAAGCCCGGCCGGTTGGCTCGGAAACCTTAGAGAATGAGCTAATCGAAGCTCCCCGGCCTTCTTGGTCGAAGGCTCGCGCAGAGTTGAGCGGTGGACGCGTCGCAGCAGGTGGCGCTTACTCAATGCGTTTCCCAATTCAAGGTCGCAAGTCCCGGCTGGGAGCTGTATCTCTGACGGAGAATATCGATGTTGCATAGAACAGCGATCGCGTTACTGGCAGTCACATCCATCGGCGTGGCTTCACCTACCATTGCCCTGGCACGTGGTGGAGGCGACGGCAGCCACGGGGGCGGAATAGGTGGTGGTGGTGGTTTCCACTGTTTGGGCTTTGGTGGTGGCCGCTTCCATGGCGGTTTTGTCTTCGGAGGCGGTGGATTCCATGGTGGCAATATGGCCGGCGGGCTCCATGGCGGGAGTGGCCTTGGCGGCTTTCGCGGTGGTGGAAGTTACGGCCACGGATTTCATGGTCGCGGCTTTGGCAACCGCTTCGTGTTCGGCACCGGCGTGGGCTACGGCTTGTACGATCCGTACTATTATGACGACTACGGTTACGGCTATCCGTATGCCTCGAGCGATTCTTACGCTGAAAGCGATGGGTGTTATGTGGTCCAACGCCGCGTGCACACCGCGCATGGCTGGCGCCGGCAACCTGTTCAGGTGTGCGGTTGATCGAGCGGGGATACCGGCAACGGTAATCCGGCAGCCAGGTTTCGGCGGCTGCGAGATGACCTCGGTATGCGATAAATGCCGAGGTCAATCTCGTGGATTGGTTTGCCGCCACGCAGCCGCGAAGCTTTGCGTGGGGCAGCCTGATCCCTGATCATTTGTTAGCGACACGACGTGATCACGCGACCCTAAACTCGTTTTTAATTGAGAACAGGGCACCGAGCCGCCATGTTCGAAACGTTCCTGATGGCTATCGGCGTGTCAGGGATGTCCTTGGGCGAGCTTTCCAAGAAAGAAATACGTAGAGATGCGCGAGCCCAGGCCCCAGCCGGCACGTAGCTGAGGATGAATGCATGGGTATCGTTCGCTTCGCCCTGAGATTTCCGCACACATTTTATGTGGTCGCCGCTCTGATCCTGTTTTTGGGCGTCGTCGCCTGTTGGGAGACGCCGACTGACGTCTTTCCGGAAATCAATATCCCCGTCGTGACAGTGATCTGGAGCTATACCGGACTCAGCACGCCGGAGATGGAGCAGCGCGTCACCACGTATAGCCAGTATGCCATCAGTTCGAATGTCAACGGCATTAAAAACATCGAGGCGCAGACGCTGGCCGGACTTTCGGTACAGAAGATCTACTTTCAGCCGAACGTTAATCTGGACCTTGCGATTGCCCAGATTGTCTCGGCGACCAATGCCATTCGTGCGTTGTTGCCGCCGGGCATCCAGGCCCCTCTGGTCGTGCAGTTCAACGCCTCAAGCGTGCCGGTGTTGCAGATCAGCTTGAGTTCCGACACGCTTAACGAACAGCAGCTCTATGACTACGGAATCTATCGGATCCGGCAGCAGTTGGCGCCGATACCCGGCATCACGCTGCCGACACCGACTGGCGGAAAATATCGCCAGATCATGGTCGATCTGGACCCCTCGAAGCTGCTCGCCAAGGGGCTTACCCCGCTTGATGTCGTCAATGCCGTCAACACGCAGAACCTGACGTTGCCGGCTGGCACGGCAAAATTCGGCAATACGCAATATGCCGTCCGGACCAACGCGACGCCCGCGACCATCGATGACCTCAACAATATTCCGGTCAAGGTCGTCAACGGCGCCACCATCTTCGTCAAGGACGTCGGCCAGGTTCATGATGGCTGGCTGGTCCAGCAAAATGTGGTGCGGCAGAACGGTCGCCACTCGGTCCTGCTCAGCATCATCAAGAACGGCAATGCATCGACGCTGAGCGTCGTCAACGCCGTGCACAATGCGCTGCAAACCGCGCGCGCCGCCGCACCTCCGGGCATGCAAATCAACGAGTTGTTCGACCAGTCGGTGTTCGTGAAACAATCGGTTGCCGGTGTCCTGCGTGAGGGTGCGATCGCGGCCGGCCTCACGGCGCTCATGATCCTGATGTTTCTGGGGTCATGGCGTTCGACGCTGGTGGTGATGATCTCAATTCCGCTTTCGATCCTGACTTCGCTGGTCGTGCTATATTTCCTCGGCGAGACGCTGAACACGATGACGCTCGGCGGACTTGCGCTGGCGGTCGGCATCCTGGTGGACGATTCCACGGTGACGATCGAGAATACCCATCGGCTGCTCACCGAAGAAGGAATGCCGCTGCCACAAGCCACGCTGCATGGCGCTGCCGGCATCGCCATTCCGACACTGGTGTCGACACTGGCGATCAGTTGCGTCTTTACGTCGGTGGTGTTCCTCGAAGGGCCGGCAAAGTATCTATTTACCCCGCTGGGCCTTGCGGTGGTTTTCGCAATGTTGGCGTCCTACGGGCTGTCGCGAACGCTGACGCCTATCGTCATCGGCTTGTTGCTCCAGGGCGAAAATCACGGTTCGACGGACGCGGCGACAGCTGGTCCATTTGCCCGTTTCCATGCCGCCTTTGAACGCAACTTCGAGGCCATGCGCCACCGCTATTCAAGGTCGCTCACCGAACTCATCAAGCATCGGTACGTCATTCCGGTCATGTTGCTGCTGCTTGGGCTTGGGGTTGCCACATTTCCGCTCGTCGGTCGGGATTTCTTTCCTGCCATTGACGGCGGACAGATACAGCTTCATGTGCGCGCGCCTGCGGGCACGCGGATCGAGGCGACGGAGAAGACTTTCCAGGCGGTAGAGGACAAGATCCGTGAAATCATACCTGAAGACCAGCGCGATTTGATCGTTGACAATATCGGGCTGCCTGCGCGGGCCTACAATCTGGCGTTCACGGATGGCTCGACCATTGGTGTCAATGACGGCTTCATTCTGGTGTCGCTGAAGGAAGGCCACAGGCCGACCAGCGAGTATGTGCGCAAGCTGAGGGCGGCACTGCCTGCTGCGTTCGCAGAAGACACGTTCTATTTCCAGGCAGCCGACATCGTCACCCAGATTCTCAATTTTGGCTTGCCGGCGCAAATCGACGTTCGCACCGTGGGATACGACAAGGATAACAATCTCCGCGTTGCGAACGAACTGCGTCGGCGGATCGCCGCCATCCCGGGGATCGCGGATGCGCACCTCCAGCAGGAAGTCGATGCACCGGCTTTTTATGCTAATATTGACCGAACGCGGGCCGCTCAGCTTGGGCTCAATGCGAATACCATCGCGACTAACGTCAATGTCAGCCTGAGTTCGTCCGAGCAGGTGACACCCAACTTCTGGACCGATCCGAAATCGGGAATACCGTACTACCTCGCGGTCCAGACGCCTGAAAACAGGATTAGTTCGCTGAATGATCTGCGCAATACACCCATCTCGACCGGAATTTCGTCATCCTTGATCGACGTCCCCGTGCCGGGCCTGCTCAGCAACGTGACGACGTTCAGGCGCGGCAGCGTGCCTACCAACAGCAATCAGGCCAACGTCCAGCCGGTCTACGAGGTCTATGCAAGCGTCCAGGGTCGTGATCTCGGCGGTGTCGCCAGCCAGATCAGCAACATCGTGACGGATTTGCAGAAGCAGCTCAAGCCTGGGAACACCATCCAGGTGATTGGCCAGATCCAGAGCATGAACGGGGCGTTTCTTGATCTCGGCATCGGGCTGCTGTTCGCGGCGGTGTTCGTCTATCTTTTGATGGTCGTAAACTATCAGAATTTCGGCGACCCCTTCGTCGTTATCCTGGCGTTGCCGGCGACGTTGTGCGGAATCCTCACTATGCTTTTTATCACCGGGACCACGCTCAACGTGCCGTCCTTGATGGGCGCGATCATGGCGGTGGGTGTCGCGTCGGCAAATTCCATTCTGCTGGTGACGTTTGCGCGCGAACAGCAGCTTGCAGGCAAGACGGCCTTCGAGGCCGCCATCGAGGCGGGCCATACGCGGATCCGACCGGTGCTGATGACCGCTGCGGCCATGATCGTCGGCATGATTCCGATGGCAATCGGTGCGCCGGGCGAAGAGCAGAATGCGGCATTGGCGCGCGCGGTGATCGGCGGGCTGCTGTTTGCGACACCGACCACATTGCTGATTGTGCCGTATCTTTTTGCCATGCTGCGCAAAGTAAATGACGGAAAGATACATCACGGGGTATTTGACGAGGTGCTGGAATGAACTTCAATCGTCCTTTGGATATTGAGCCGCCGGAGACCGGTCCCCAGACCCGGGTCGCTCAGCTATCTCCCGGCAACAGACGATGGGTTGGTCGGCTTTCGGGCGCAGCGCTTTCCCTCGTTCTGACGACAGCGCTGGCTTCCGGAGCATGGAGCCATTACGAGCAGTATCGTCAGGTGGTTACGACGGCGAGGCAAAGCCGCGACCTTATCCCGCAGGTTCGTGTCGCGGCGGTACAACCGAGCGCGGGCACTGAAATCGTCAGTCTGCCGGCGACGACATCGGCGTTCTCGGTCGCCAATGTCTTTGCGCGCGCCAGCGGCTATATCGACAAGCGCGAAGTCGATATCGGCGACCGTGTGAAGGCGGGCCAGTTGCTGGCTGAAATCGTGGCGCCCGAACTCGATCACCAGATCGCCCAGGCCGAGGCGACGCTCGGCCAACTCAAAGCGGCTCTGCAGCAGGCGCAGGCGAACCGCGAACTAGCCAAGGTGACCTGGGATCGTGACGGTCCGCTGGTGAAGCAGGGGTGGCTGACCGCGCAGCAGGGCACGACCGACATTCAGACCCTCAAGGCGCAGGAGGCTGGCGTCTCCGTTGCGGAGGCCAATGTGGTGGCGGAGGAGGCCCAGCTGCAGGTGTTGCACCAGCAGAAGCTCTATCAGCGCGTCGTCGCGCCATTCGACGGCGTTATCACCCAGCGCAACATCGATATCGGCAGCCTGGTACAGGCCGACACGACCAGCGGCACCTTTATGTTCACCATCATGCAAGGCAATGTTATTCGGACCCAGGTCTTCGTCCCGCAGGACGAAGCGTTCGGGCTGCGGCCGGGAATCGGCGCCGTCGTACACGTGCCCGAGATTCCGGATCGCGCCTTTCCCGGGCAGGTGACGAGGATCGCCAATGCGTTGCAGCCCGGCTCCCGGACCCTGCTGACCGAAATCGATATCCCCAATCCCGACGGGGCGCTCGCGCCTGGGATCTACTGCACTATCGAACTACATATTCCGCGCAAGACGCCAAGCCTTACGGTGTCCGCCGACGCCGTCATCTTCAACAAAGGCGGGCTGCAGGTCGCGGTCGTCGAGAATGGCGTGGTCCATCTGCGCAAGGTGGCGGTGGTGCGCGACCTCGGACAGCAGGTCGAGCTCAACAGCGGCCTCAAGCCGGGCGATCAGGTGATCCTCAATCCCGCTGTCGATTTGGCCGATGGAAGCAAGGTGCACGCCAGGCTCCAGGTGGCAGAGCTATCTTGACTCCGGACAGAATGATGCAAGCGATAGCCCGCATCCGGCAGACCGATCCTAAAATGCTATTTAATGGACTGCCGGATTTTCGGGACTATATCAACGAGAGAGCGGCTACACCCCGCTGGTACCACGAAGGGGGTGTTTCTCTTGGCCGCAGAGCGGACGGCGCACGCCCTGCCTCATGCCCCCGATGAGGCTGGCGGCGCCGTCCGGCTCCTGGATTGCTCGCGGGCGGGAATCAATTTCATGCAAGAGCCTTGGCATTCAAGAGTCTTGGCATTCTAGAGTCTTGGCATTGCAGGCGGCTCATCTTATGGCATTGATAGCGGTCGGCAAGCATCAGGCTCTCGGCTTTCCGGACGCGCATGACCTTGCGGCAATCGAGAAGCGGCATATGGCAAAAGTGCTACTCATCGAAGACGACGCTGAAACGGCTGAGGAAATCAAAGCCGAACTTGCCGATCGGGGCTTCGACGTTGAATGGTCGGCCAACGGCGCCGAGGGCCTCGACAAAGCGCGTTCGTTGCAGCCCGATGCCATGATCGTCGACCGGCTGTTGCCCGGAATGGACGGTCTCAGCGTGATAGAGACCCTCAGAAGAGAGCAGGTGCGCACCCCCGTGCTGGTGTTGAGTGCACTGGGCGCGGTCGACGACCGCGTGCGGGGACTGCGAATGGGGGGCGACGACTATCTGACGAAGCCGTTCGCCATCGTCGAACTTGTCGCCAGGATGGAAGCGTTGCTGCGCCGGCCTGCAGAATCGCGCGAGACCACCCTCAAGGTGGGGGCGCTGGAGATAGATCTGATCGAACGTACCGCAAAGCGCGGAGTTCGCCCGATCGATTTGTTGCCACGCGAGTTTCGCCTGCTGGAGTACATGATGCGGCGCGCCGATCAATTGCTCACGCGAGCCATGCTCCTCGAGGAGGTCTGGAACTACAAGTTCGTCCCCGCGACGAATCTGGTGGACGTGCATATGGGACGCCTTCGTCACAAGGTAGATGGTCCCGGCGACCCACCGATGATCCACAACGTCCGCGGCGCGGGCTTCATTCTCAAGGTGGTACCCTGAGGCGATCGCCGGTCGCTCAGGCTGATGCGTTGTCGATCGTGGCGACCTTTACTGATTGGCTGAGAACCCCGGGCGGCGGGAATCCGATGCAACACCTGCAGTTCGCACGTTCGAATACGTTCCACTGGACGCTGATGGTGGCCGGTGTGCTTGCCGCCTTTATCCTGGCATTGTTCGGGTTCATCTACTGGACGATCGATGACTATCTGATCACGCGGTCCGACCGCGTGATATCGGCGCATATCGACGGGTTAACCGAACTGACGCCCGAGCGTCTCTTGGAAGCGATCGACGAGCGTCTGAAGCAGGATCCCCGTGGCGTGCAGCTCGCGGCAATCTTTGCCGCCGATGGTCACCGAATCGCGGGCAATCTGGAAAGTCTGCCTGCCGGCCTCACGATCGATGCGCCGCCGCAAGGCGCTGACATCATCAGGATGGATCGACGCCGGGAACATCAGACGGTACGCGCGATCGCGAGACGAATGCAAAACGGCGATTTGCTGGTGATCGGACGAAACGTCGATGAAGCCAGGGAAATTTCCCGTGTCGTCGGCCAAGCGCTCGCGCTCGGTCTGCTGCCCGGATTTTGCCTATGCTTGCTGGCCGGCGCATTGCTTAGCGTGCGTGCGCAGAAGCGCGTCGAGGAGGTCAATCAACGAGTCCAGCGAATTATCGCCGGAGATCTGCGCGAGCGGCTGCCGCACCGTACGGTCGACGAGCCATTCTCAAAACTTGCGATCATCGTCAATGGCATGCTCGATGAAATGGAAACGATGATTCACGCGTTGGCTGGCGTCGGCAACGATATTGCCCATGACTTGCGGACGCCGTTGACGCGAGCCCGTCTTACGCTCGAACGCGGCCGTACCAACGCAACATCGCTGGAGCAACTTCAAGCAGCTGCTGACAAGGCCATCGCCAGCATCGATCAATCGTTGACGATCATCACCGCGCTGCTGCGCCTGGCGGAGATCGAGAACGAGCCGCTGGTGATGCGCGAGGCCGGCTCGCGCACCCGCGAGGTCTTC
>CADEDX010000151.1 GCA_902826195.1 uncultured Bradyrhizobium sp.
TTTTTGCCACCGCGGCGGCTGGCCTCTTCTACATATTGCAGCCCGATACCCTGCGAATGGCTGTCGGGCCCGCGGGCAGCGAAGACCATCAGGTGGTCGAAGCCATGGCCGAGGCCTTCGAAGACGAAAGCAAGACGGTCAGGCTTTCCCCCATTACGACAGAAGGAGCGGCCGAGTCACTGGCCCTGCTGGCCAGCGGCATGACCGACCTTGCGGTCGGCCGGGGCGACCTTGAGATGCCGGCCAGTGTGCAGTCGCTGGCCGTCGTGCGGAAGAACTACGTCGTCCTATGGGCACCCGCCGAACGTTCCGGCAAGAATTCGAGCAAGAAAACCGCGGTCAAGATCAGAGCCATTGCCGATTTGGCGGGGCACAAGGTCGGCATCATCGGACGGACCGGAGCCAACGTCGCACTTCTGCGGAGCATCCTGGAGAGTGCCGGCGTGCAGCCAGACAAGGTTGCTACGGCCCAATTTGGCATCGATGAGGTCGAAAGGCTTGCGCAAGACGCGACCCTGGACGCTTATTTCGCCGTCGGTCCTCTCGACAGCAAGATCACCGCCGCCGCAATCGGTGCAACTTCCCGAACGCGCGGAGCTCCGAAGTTTGTTCCGATCGAAGCGTCCGAGGCCATCGCGCTGAAGCACCCGCGCTACGAAGCCGAGGAAATTCCGGGCAGCGTCTTCAGTGCGAATCCGGCCTGGCCGGAAGACAAGGTCGACACTATCAGCGTCAACCACCTCATTCTGGGTAGGAAAGAGCTGTCCGAAGCCAGGGCGGCCGCATTCTATCGTCAGCTTTTCGCCGTACGCGACACCATCACGCAACGCGTGGCCGGCGCCGCGCGTATCGCGAAGCCAGAAACGGAAAAGGAAGTCGAGCCCTCCGTGCACCGGGGCGCTGCCGCGGTCATAAACGGGACCGAACGGACCTTCCTGGACAAGTACAGCGACTACATGTGGTTCGCCCTGCTTCTTGTTTCCGGGATCGGTTCGGCCGCCGCCTGGCTGCGTCGCTTCCTGAACCGTGACGAGAGGGAGGACAGCACCAGCCACCGCAACCGCATTCTTGCCATCGTCGCGGAGGTTCGAGATGGCGAGTTGGAAGAGGATCTGCTGGCACCACAACGCGAAGTCGATGCGATCATCGCCGAAGCTCTCAAGTGCTATGACGACGGAGCAATCGAACAGGAGGACTTGGCCGCACTTGGTCTGGTTTTGGAACTGTTCAATCATGCGGTCGTCGAGAAGCGGAGGATGCAGCAGATTAGTCCAGCCGACCAAGCTCGGACGCCAAGTCCGACCCTCGCATCTCGGCGATAGCCCGCCACCGGTCTTCTGGCCCGCCGAGCAACCCTGAAGGCGGCGAGCGCTCCGCGCTTACAGGAACGATCACCCCTCCGCACCGTTGGATCCGCGTGTCGCAAATGTTTGGGACCGCGCGATTGAACAGAAACCGGCCATGGACCGCAGAAGATGACTTCAACTGCTGGAGCTTCGGGCGACCGGACGCTCTTCCAGATCGATCGGCGTGGCGCTCAACCGGATTGACTCTCCTAAGCTCACCGAGCGGCATTGAACTTTTACGATCAGAAATGCGAGAAATCTTGTCGTTATGAAGTCACGCTTGGCATATAGCGTCGTCTGCAATTTGTAAGTTGTTCTAACCTGCGAGCGATGCTAACAGCGCCCCCTCAGTGAACTAAAACAAAGAGGACAAGCGTGCGAGTTGCCAAGAAGAGAAAAGTTGTGCGTCGTGACTGGACATCAAGCGACATAAAGACTCTCAAAATGCATTCGAGGGCGCGAACGCCGGTCGAGAAGATAGCTAGAGCAACTAAACGAACGGTCGGCGCTCTCCGTGTAAAAGCCTCTCAGCTGGGTATCGGCTTGGGCAACCGACGCTAATGGGCTCGAAGTACGCAGCAATGAAGTACGCGGCAATCATGACAGACCTTTAGCGGGGGCAGCACCCGTTAAGGCTTGGAGTGCTCTCAACGAGTCCGCCGACCGCCGCCCATGGCACTTGCAGCCTCCTGACAGGCAGGACCGCACCGCGTCGTCGAGGCAAGCCTCTGGACACCCGAGAGGGAGCCAGGGCTTCTTTCATTTTCACGGGTGGATTTGCACTCGATCGCCTTTTTCGCGTCGTTGTTCCTGGATAGCTTGGCGCGCGCTGCTCGCGCAACTCACCTCCTGTTCGCCAATCAGGGGGCGACGCCACTCGTGGCGCACGCGGAGGCGTTCCTGCGTAGCAAGACCGTTGATCTTACGTTCGATGGCGAACAGGACATCATAGATGCGCTTGACCGCCTCGGCCGCGATCGGCGCTTTTGTGAGCCGTGTCAGATTAAAGAAAAGAACTTGCGTCTGCCGTGCGCCCAGCACGCGCCTTCGATGATCGGGCCGCCCTTGCGACTGGCCTCGTGGAGCCTGCCAGCCGGCGTAGGCGTCGGCCTGCATCAGTCCGGCATAGCCGGCCAGGTGCTGCTCCGGATGCGCACCGCCACGATCGGGCGAATATAAGAACACGGCCGCCGGCGCATCTGGGCCGGCAAACGGACGGTCGTCGCGCACGTAAGTTCGGCGAGCTGCAGCTCGAGCTGGTCCAGCAATGCGCCGCGCTCGGAGGACCGTCCGAACTGCTCGTGCTGGAGCTTCTTGATCGTGAGTTTGAGCTTCTCGATCAGCAATGTTCCCGCCTGCGCCTCCGCTTCCGCGGCCAACCGGGCTGCGCGCTCGGCGCGCAGCATCGCCTGCAGCGTGGTCACATCATCCGGGAGAGAATCATCGGCGCCCATCGACGACCAGAGAAAGGGCACGCGTTCCTTTGCCCGGCTACCCCGGCCCGAAACCCATGCCGGTGGCCACGTGCGGATGCACATTTTCTTAATCGATCGATCTTTGGTCTATCTTTGCTTTGCCCGGCTGGCCCTGTGCCAATGGCCAGTAACACTTGAAATCATTGGAGATTATAGCGACCGAAGTTGTGTAGGACGTTTTGTTGGACGAAATGTTGGACGTTTTTCGTGCGGCAAAATTCACGCTGCTCGCGCGATTTGACTCAGGCGCCTCACGCCGCTGCACTTTCGAACTCCGTCTGCGCCGACCTTTTTCGGTTGATGAGGTTCAACAAATGGCTGGCGGCCCGTGCATCGCAGAGCGCCCTGTGATGGTCCTTCAAGTCAATCTCGTAGAGTTCACAAAGATTCCCGAGACTATAAGATTTGTGGCCGGGATACCGCCGACGCATTCCCGCGCAGGTGCAGAGTTTGGGAAAGCGAAAACGCCGTTCGAGCCTCTCAAACTCGTAAACGATAAAGCCGTAATCAAAGTTGACGTTGTGCGCGACAAAGATGCCGTCGCCCATGAACTCCATGAAGCTGTCTGCGATCTCCGCAAATAGCGGCGCATCTCGGACCATCTCATTGGTGATGCCAGTCAACTAAACGATTCTCGACGGGATCACGCGTTGCGAATTGAGCAGCGAGTGCCACTCGCCGACAACTTCGTGGTTCCGGATTTTTACGGCACCAATCTCGGTAATGCGATCGCCAGACGACCAACTACCGATCGTCTCGATGTCGACGACGACGTAGTCCTGTTCGGGATCAAAGCGATAGTCGACCCGACCTATTTCAGCGGTAATGCCGGCCTTGCCGAGCTGCCGCAACCGCGTCAGCTGATTGCGCCGGATGACATCCCCTTCGGCTTTGATTTCAATGAATTTAACTTGACCATCTTTGGCCAGCATCAGGTCAGGAAAACCATCGCGCATGGAACGGTAATCCTCGCCCATGGCGCGGATGATCGAGGCAGTGCCATCTGGGCTCGCGCCCGCAAGCAGCGTTTTCAAAGCATCCACATTGACATGGCGCCATTCGAATACGCCGTTAGGCCGGCCATACCGTGCGGCGATGGTTTTGAGAATGAGAGGCAGCGCCTGGCCGGACCGGATCGCAGCAAGTTTAGCTTCGACTTGTGAGGCGAACGTCCTTGCAAAGCTTCGATCCTTGAGACAATGCGGCGTCCAGTCGAAGCCGCTATGCAACTGGCCGGATTCGAACAGTTCGTCCCAGAAGAGCAACCCGAAGAGGCTGTGCCATAAGGTATTCTCGGCAAAGAACACGCAGTGTCCCTCACGCCGCATCACACCGGCAACTCCCGTCTCTGGGTTGCCGCGGTGGGTGTCATCGACCGTAATCGTCCGACTGGCACGCAAGAGTTCGGTACAAAGTCCGGTGCGGCGCCCGTTAAATTTGCGCGCAAAAAAATCGGTTGCGAACATGAACTCGTCGTCGCTTGCCGGGTCATCGATCATGCGACGCAGCAATTCTTCGGCGCTTTCCTTATAGCCGCGAGCGTATAGCAGCCTGACAAGGCGCTCATGGCAATCGGCTGACGAACCCGCGCGATAGAGCTTCTCCGCAAGATCGTGATCGCCTCGCTTCTCGAAAAACTGGCCGGCCAGATGGGCCGCGCGGTTCCTTATATCTGCAGCGTAATCTGTCGGGCAACAAGGCCCGTCGAGAACCTCGGTCGCGGCGCGCTCGAAATTACCGACGGACTTCAGCTCAAGCCGGTCAAGGATCTTGCTGTAGTAAAAACATGCCCTCGCCTCATCGCCGTTGGTAAACCGCGCGCTAAACGAGGCGGCCTTGTTGGTTCGCATAATCCCCAGATCGCGTAGTGCGAAGTTTTTCAGGTCATCTTCAGTCTTGCCGAAATAAAGGTAGAGCAGAAACTCGATCGGCCGCATGTTATCAACCACGATGAACTGACCCGCACCGCAGTGGGCGAAACCATCCTCGCTCGGCACTTTATTGAGAAGATGTTCGACCAGTTTCGGCTTGGGCCAGGATGTGCGAACAGCGCAGCCGGCTGCTCTAGCGCCGGTAAGCAGCTTGTCTTTTGGAACACATCTAAGGAATGCGGAGTAATCATCCGCCAGCAAGCCGCGCACCTGGCCACACGCGATGAGCTCCGAAAGGGCTCGGTCGATGTCGGAAATCTCCGGATAACGGAAGTGTTGCCGATTGAAGATAGCGCCACGCCTGTTGACCATCCGAATGAGCAGGCATTGCGCATCCTTGGAGAACTTCTGGAATCGCGACACAAACTCATGATGCTCGGCCGTGAGGATTGAGCCGTAGGTCTTGCTGACAAACGCCAGCATCTCTTCAAAATGGTCGTGATAGTAATAAGTCGGAAGGACCGGCAGTTTCATCCGTACCGGCCTTTCCAGTCTTTCTTCTGCGCGGCGTAGTTCAAATCGGCCTCGGCCTTCTTCCAATAGTCGTAGAAGATGGCAGCGGACTCAGCTTTCTCGGGATCGCCAATACCTCGCTCCTTCAGCGCGTATCCAGCAGCCTTGTCGTACTTGCGGCCTCCCTTGTAATTCGCGTAGCGGCGCGAGCGTGTGTAGCCCATCTGCAAGAACTTGCGGGCCATATCGCTGCCGACGAAGTCGTCCGCCTTGAGATAGGCTTTGAACATGCGGAAAATCTTGGCTGCACTGCGTTTTGCAATCGCGGGTGTTTTGAAACGCCATTGAGGTGTCAGTTCGCTTTTGTAAGGCTCGCAGATCAGCACGCCTTGCTCGCCCTTTCCCACGCGATAAAGTTTGGGGCGGATGCGGTAGTTGACCTCCGCCTTCCAGGGATACGACGCTTTGTCGAACCCCACATAGGATGGCTTGCGGTCCGCCATCACGGAACCAAAAACCCAAATAATTGTTTTCGCTCGACCTTTCGCAAAACCATGTTCTATTTTTGTTCTTTGCACGATGATTTGTCAACCGTGCTTCCAGGAGCGCCGGGAACAATGCCCCCGACGACCGGTTGGCGGTCTGATACGAAATGCGAGAGACAGCGGATGCTAAGATCATTGAGCCCAGCGGTCATCGTGGCAGGTGCAACACTATTTCTTTTTCCCGCGGCCGGCTTCGCTGCGCCGACATGCGACTCTATTGAAACGCGAAAAGCCGTGCTCGACTTTATCGCGAGCGATGGCAGCAATCGATTGGCAAATTTTGCGGCCAAGAACAACTCGGCCAGCGGTAAGCCCAAAACTGCGTCAAAGAGCTCGAAATCAAAAAAGCCGGAAAGCGAAACGCCCTTTTATGAATTGGGTCAGAGGTTCGTGACCACTGGTACCACGAAGGACAAGCTGACAGTGAAATGCAGCGGCGCGCTTTCCGCTTCCGTTGGAGATACCAAAGCAACTAAAGAAATAGAATTCACTGTGCAGCAGGCGAAAGACGGCACACTTTCTGTTTCCGTCGAGCCGTTCCAATTCTGAAAAGAGCTTACGGCCCTGGCGAAGGCCCGCCCGGTGGAACCCGACGGTGGTGGTGCCTGAGCGCTCGTTCAGCGGCACGCGCGACCATCCTGAACTCAGATTGCCGAAGAAGCTGGGCACACGGGCGTGGCTGGCCCCGTCCCTTAGTCATTCTCCGTCGGACTGCTTTGATCGCTCTCGCCACTCGATGTCGTACTTTTCTTGCTCCTGATGCAGCACGTGTTTAGGGGCTTCGTCGGCTGAGACCCTGAGACTTTCGCGCTAGTAGATGTCTGGTTTCGGGCTAGGCGGCGCAGAACCCAGCGTCTGCCGTAACCATGGGGCATTCAGCAAAAAGCAATCATCAGACATGGTAACGACATTAGGGCGATTTGGATTTTGGACAGAATTCTCGCTTTTTAAAGGACAAGAGCTAACCCTGCTAAACTCCCTTGGCTGGCGACTTCGGAGGCTTTGGATCTTCTTCGGAATCAAACTTTATAACGCTAAGCTCTCCGTTTGCCTCCAGACACGCTCGTTTCACTTCCTTCAATTCAGATATGCCATGCTGCCTCAGCTGGCTTTTTAGCTCATCTTCCGTGATGAATTCTTGCCGCATATTCCTGCGGTTCATCTTGCCCTGACTCACGAGCGGCAAAGGAGGCGGAGATAGAAGCCGTTCAAATATTCCGAACCGGAAGCTAATCCAGTTGAGGAGCAAGTTCCAGAATACGATTGTCAGGACCAGAATGATTCCTTCGGTTATCGATTTATACTCTTTGGCAAATCCGTTTTGAGCGGCATCGGCAATCACCACGATAACTAGGATATCTGCGATCCCAATGGTGGACGTCTGACGCACCATCACGAAGCGCAATATTGCGAAGAGCGATAGGTACATCACCGTGCCCCGCAATATGATTTCTGCAACTGAATGAGTTGGAATGAGCAATTCGGCCCACTCGATCATGAACATTTTGTCCAAAGTGTCCTCCCGGTTAGCCGAGACTAATAACAAGCCGACGATCAATTCGCTTCAGACCGTGCTACGCATGGAACTAGGTTCCCGACTGCGAATTGGACTACGCTATCTGATCAAAGGGCGCCCCGATGAGATTACTTTCGATTCTGCTTATTGGAGCGTCCCTATCGCTTGCGGCATGCGGCAAAGACCCCGGTCCTAAAGGCGATCCCGGGCCGCAAGGTCCTGCCGGTCCGCAGGGCGCTCAAGGGATTCAGGGTGTGCCGGGGCCCCAAGGACAGGCGGGAGCTCAGGGTCCACAAGGGCCGCAGGGCGCTCCCGGCGAAAAGGGTGAGAAAGGCGACAAGGGAGAAAAAGGGGACCGGGGGGATAAAGGTGATCAAGGCAAAGGGGATAAGGGAGACAAGGGGGAGCGAGGCGAGAAGGGTGACAAAGGCGACGCTGGTGCACCAATCCGTATTATTCAAGTCGATGGACAAGTAACATGCGAAGCGAATGAGATCTTAGCGTCGGTATTTTGCCCAAGTGGCGGCGCTCCCGACGGAGCGAAATGTACGTCGTCACCCACCGTCGGCCTTTGCTTTAGGAAGCCATAATACTGGATGTCCGCACGCGCGGAAAACAGCATCAACCGTTGCGTGCTTGAGAATTTATCTGGGAATTCGCTATCGTCAAAAGATGCACAGCCGCAGTGCCCAGTTTCTGCATGTCTTCACTTTCTGAATAGACAGCCGAGGCACGACGGTAGGCGATGGCCACTGTTGCGTAAGCATCGGTGATCATTGAGCCAACTTGATCTTTGTCAGCAATTGCTTGGTGCTGCCGTTCCATAACTACCTTGAACGCTGCTTCTGCTGCAGCTTGCATAAGCTGCAAATTCTCCGAGGTTGGATCAGAAATGTTTGGCTCGCACGCTGCAGCCGCACCAGCAATTACCTCGTAGTATCGCTGTTTTCGGGGGGCATCCGCAGAGAGGTAACCCTTCAGCAGGCGACGAGCTCTTGCTTCCAAGTGCTTGCGATCCTCTCGGATCATTGCTCGCTGCCTATTGGGCTTGAACCAATTAAACACCGTTCTCCTACCTCACTGGTTTCGGAACTCAGGAGCGCAGAGTGAAGTTCCGCAGCAATTAGGCCGTTGAACCCCGGTACTCGTCAATTTCTTTTACGGGAGATGAAGCGCTTTGTGGACTCTCATATCGAAGTGCCTGAAACATCAGATACCCGCGTTTAGCCAAGGCATCTTCATCACGCTCCCCGGTCCGTGCCGTCGCCACAATGCATCTAGCCAATTCAGCATGTATGAACGCTTCATTTCTCGAGGTTGGCGCCATGTTGCGATATTGTTCAAGGGCAAGATCAAAAGCTCTCGCTAGCAGTTGTATCGTGTCTAAGTCCAACGCTCCGCTGAACTTTTCGGGGACGTTTCGTGACAGCCCGAACCTATGGCTACCAAAGCGACGGATGACGGAGCTGTTAGACATGCTCTTCGGCCCACGCCGGAGCTGATCGACGAAATTCTTATCGGACTATTCCGGTACCGCCATCGAACATGACCGCAAATGCGGGAAAACACCATCCCCGATACCGTCGCGGATTTGCTGGCCATCGCCAATCCGCTTGAGGAGATGGGCCTTGTTGATGCCGCCAATATTCTGACGGCCAGAACGTGACCCTTCCCAAATAACAGTGTAGCGCCCAGTCATCACGGCAAAAAGAACGCCAGAGAAATTAGGCCAACAGAAGCCGCGCTCATAGCAACGAACACAGCAATGACCGCTCGATCACTCATGTGTTCGAAACGCCAACGGCGCGGCTATGGATCACTGGAACCGGCAATTCTTCTGCTTTGCCGTCTGCCTGCGGGAATCCGGCTGATTAGTCCCTACGACCGCTGTTGAAAATGAATGGGGCCGACGCCTTATTACCTCAGCGGTCGCGGTCCCATGCGTCCTTGATCTCGAAGACGACAATCGTCACGATGGTCGTCACCACGACAGGTCCGGCCAACATGGCTACTAGCGTAAGCATTTTTCACCTTGGCGGCTTGAGGCCGGATGATCGCAGCCAATCACTCAGGTGCGATCCGGCTTCGGCTTGTCTTGCCTTGCGGATTGCGGCTTCGCGAACTGCGCCATGTGGAAGCAATTTGGCTTGCTCGCGTAGGCAGTTTGCTTCTTCGGCAAGGCGTTGATCTAGGAGTTCAGGTGGCGTGTATGGGCGTCGCTGCTGCACCGGGCTGCTCCGTTCCATGGAGGAAGGCGGGAACGCGACCAGGCGCTCTCATCACCGATGAAAGCCCATGACCGAGCGGTGATGTCTCAATCTGACACGCCTGGTGACCGACACCGTGGTCAATACAGCTCATCCTCGCGAAATTTCCAAAGCTGAAATTGGCCGCTGATCGCGCCCTATTCCGGGTGGAGTTCCGCCTTCTCAGCTTTCAGCTTCGCCACCAGCTCCTTAATCGCATCAACCGTGAGCTGATCTCCAATCAAGGAGCGCATGCGCTCGTAATGCTCGATCTTGCGGTCGAGTTCCGCACACTTGTTACACATGCCAAGTTCCGCATTCGCGTGTTGGCAGTCAGGCTGCAGTGTAAATACGTCGCAGCCGGAAATCGTTTCAAGGCATAGACTTAATTGGCCGGATTTTGTCCCGTTGCCCTTCCCGGCCTGCCTCGATTTTCTGATTTCAGAGCTTAGCCACCCTCCCCATGCCGGACTACCCGCACGGGACTCTGCCAGCGCGTTCAACGCGGGCTGGCAGTGCAATTTACGAATATGCCGTGATGGTGGCATCAGCTGGCCCGATTGAAGAGTGACCCCCCAATGCGGAGCACCTATACGGCACCAGAGATAACTCGGACCGAACTATCGCCGATCTAGCTGAACGGCGCGTCCGAGGGGGCAATCTCGGAGCGCGACGCCGAAGCCGGTAGTGTGCCTAGGAGACTACCGGCTCTCTGATGCCGATATATGTCAAGGGCGTCGGCAGGCAACGACGTTGCAGAATCTTAATGTTTTGGACCTTGTTGTGCGCGAGTACGCACTCTCCTGCCATTAATACGAGGTCGGACAAGATACGCGACGTGCGCAACAGCGCTGCTTACGAAATGTTGCAGCAGCACGGAGCCCGACTGTGCAATGACCGACAGATCGAAATCGCTTAACGCTCGGCTGCGTGAAAACTATCGGGCCGGTTACGCGCTGGACGCCAAGCATATGCCACGTGGCGCTGTTGCAGCGCTTTGCACGAGCGAACGACTTCGATGCGGTAACCGCCGCGATCGCGAAGGTACTTGTGGCCGAACGGCCCGCAGCGATGAAGTTGATTACAAAAGGTCTTGATTATGTCAGGTTCGCAGGTTTGGCCGTGGCGGTCCTCGCTGTCGAACGCGCGCCTGAGCTGGTGCGGCTTCATAACAAGATTACCGATGCGGTTACACCGTTTTCAGTAAGCGACGGATCTTCAGCGGCTTTCGTTGGCACGTATGGCGTTGCGGCAACGGTTGACTAGGTCGAGACTTTCGTTCCGAAGTTGAGCGGAGAGAACTACCAACCTCACGTCACCGCGGGGATCGCGACCGAGGCCTTTCCAAACCAATTGAAAGCCGGGCCATTTGAGACCTTCGCATTCTGGCCGGATGCGTTGTCTATCTTTCAACTCGGAAACTTCGGCACCGCAGCGAATAAGCTCTGGGAATACCAGCCCAATGGATGACTGGGTGGCTTCGAAACATCGCCGCCCCCGAGCGCTTGCGCTTAAGGATCGAGTGAATATAGGATCGAATTTTGATGTATGTGGCCAGCTTGTTTAAAGTCCGTAGGCATTGCGATGGTTAATCAAAGCGGCGTCCCAGTTTCAGAAGATGATTGCTTTGTCTGCGGGGGCTGGCCCGCAACGGATCGATTCTCAATGCGGGCGCTGGTCGATAGCCTGCCGATGGGCGACCTGGACCAGATTTGCGATGGCTGTGTGCGAGCATTTTGGACCAACTGCGTTGTTGACCGGAAGTCGCGCAGAACGAAGCCAACCACGCATTGACGGCGCGGGAGAAAGCAACGGCCGCACAATTTGACGCTCTGAACTATCCCTAACCGGCACGTATTGGCGTCATCCGGGCAGAATTTTGCGACATTCGAGTAGCCGTCAGTCTTAAAAAATACAGTGAGAGTCCTGGATTGCGCTCACAAAGCTTCTTGAGCGCGCCGTCGCTGATACACAATAGGTCGACGTCAGTTGCCGCAAGCGCAGTTTGAGTACGGCGCCGCTCAACGGAGAATAAGCCAATCTCTCCAAACAAGTCACCGGCAGAAAGTCGTTGATCAATTTCCGGAAGCCTGACTTCTCCCGATACAATCATGTACAGCAAGTCAGCATGCTCTCCCCTCCTGAAGATTGTTTCTCCGACCTTGACGTGCTTCGCTCGCATAAATGGCTGCAGCCACCCTGGAGAGAGATCGGTTGCTGCAGCGAGCTTCGCTTTCCGAAGCAGTTGAACCATCTGAAACAGCAACAACAGGTTCAACGGGAGCAATATGATATGCAGAGCGAGCACCGGGTGTATCCCGGCTCCTAGTCCGTAACCGATGAAAGCTAGATTGCTGCATATTGCGACCGCCCGCAGGCTTATCATCGTACTCATGCAAAATGTAAGTAGGACAAGAGCCGACGCCAGATAACCTACGCCATCAATCAATGTCATGACGGTGCCCGACCGGAGTAATTAATTGGAAACGGATTGACTTGAAGCGATCCTTAGTTCCAAAGGACACGAACTCTATCGGGCGAAATGAGGCTGGTGGCGAGGCCACCGCTCCTTTCCGATCCGACCTGTGAACCACTTTCACAAACCAGCACAATTATTCGCCTAGCAATTACAGATCAAAGCGAAGCCCGCGTGATAACTTTTCGCCCGCGCGCCATTAGCGCAATTTAGGCAAAGAGGATCTGTCAAATGAGCCCAGCTAAAACGGACAGAGTCTAGCACCGTGGTCAGTAGGCCGTAAAGGTTGTGAGGCCCGCGCGATCGGTTTTGACTTTGTGCCTCGGTCGCCTCCAAACTCCGCTCAGATCCCCGCGAAGGCGGCAAGCGCCCTGTCATCGTTCAGGTCGAACCAGACGACATCCTTCTTACCCAGTACTTGCCCACTTGGACCGTAAGCATCCGGAGAAGTCCGGAGAAGACCGCGTAGCAGTCACTCATGCCGCCCGATCGACGCGCTTGTTTCGGTCGCGCGAATTCCAAGGTAGCAGTTCGTCGATCCGTTGGACTCGGTGGGCGGCAATGCGGGCGAGAACGTCGGCGAGTCAGGCTTGCGGGTCGATGTCGTTCATCTTGGCGGTTTATGCCGCCCGCCGAACTATGCCGAGTCGAGTCGTTTTCCCCAGATTT
>CADEDX010000152.1:0-4014 GCA_902826195.1 uncultured Bradyrhizobium sp.
ATTTTGTCATCGGCTTCAGCGAAGTAGCGGACGCCCGCTTGTTCTTCCATTTGGCGGATTGGCGGAGACTTTTCGTCTGTGATTCCTCATGGGCTCTGCTCATTATGACCAGAGAGACGATGAGATCACCCAGGTCAGTTGTTCCCGCTCGGTAAACCCTTTTATCGGTGAGTGTGACGAGATTTATGCCCGACTGAATGATGCTTAGAAACAGCGACTGGGCTGCCAACACTTGCTCTCGACTGAGGCGATCCAGCGATTCGACTATTAAGAAGGAGCCCGGTTTGACCAGGCCGGATCGGACGGCCTCAAGGAATCGCCCCAGAGCGCCTTCGCGAACGTTCGCTCCTCTGAATGCGGAGACCCCAATATCCTCGAGCTCCCCGCCCTCCGCGAGTTCCAGTCCATGATCCTCCGCATATGCCCGAGAAGCCTCCAGCTGACGATGCCGGCCATGGCCTTTTTGCTGAAGATCTGTGGAAATTCTCAGGTAGGAATAAGCTTGGGGTTTCAATGGTTTTTCCGCCTTTGGAGAAATGGCGGTATGGGCCGTTAAAAGACCTTAGGTTAATAGTCAACACCATCGCCATAGACGAGCTGCCGGGAAAAGATCGCGAGATCGATCAGCGCGCCGTCGGCTCGGACATGCTTCCAGGTGCGCGCGGCGCGGTCGTCGCCGACCCACGGCAGTTCGGTGTCGAAGGCCTGCAAGCTGCGGATCGTCAGCTTCTCGAATTCGATGCGGTCGTAACCATAGTGTTGGACCGCGGCATCGTTGACGGCGAGAATGCGTTCGTCACCAAGCGCGCAGACGATCATCGGAACCGGGTTGCTGTCGAACAGCAGCCGGAACGAAGCCTCGCGCTGCTTCAACTCGGTGATGTCGACGCGCAGGCCGACGATGCCGCCGTCCTCGGTCAGGCGTTCATCGATCAGGATGACGCGGCCATCGGCCAGTCTCTGCTCGTGCCGCTCGCCCGGCTGAAACAGCTTCTCGAGCCGGGCTGCGATCCACTCTTCCTCGCGGCCGATGGCTTTCGGATAATCGCCGCGCGCAACACCGACGCGGATCGTGTCCTCCAGCCGCACACCCGGCTTGAACAGATCCGAGCTACGGTTGTACATCTTGGCATATTTCTTGTTCCAGAGAATGTAGCGGCCTTCGGCATCGAGAAACACGATGCCCTGCGGCAGGATGTCGATCGCTTCCCGCAGGAGCTCGTGGGATTTGCGCGCTTCCGCGAGCACCGCATCGATTTCGGAGCGCTTGCGTATGATCTCTCCGGCGGCGGCGGGCCGACGCCGAACGCGCTTGGCGGCGGGCTTTGGCGCGGGCTTCGCCGGCCGGCTCCGAAAGCGGACAATCGCAGTGGCTGGCGCAGACTCGCCTGCTTTTTTTTCGCTTCTTCGTCGACATCGCCACGCTTACCTCGCGCATTCACGCGGGCGATGTTGTGAGATAAGTATCTGAAAAAATAGTATCTCTTGGCACTCAAAGGGCCGGGTCACTCGCGCAGCCACGGCCTGTCACGAAGACATACGCACGCCCCGCGTGTATCGCTTTTGATGCAAGTCGCAAGTTAGCTGGGCAAAATCGCCGCACCGGTGTTGCCGGACGGCGACGCCCGTCCTGGGTGCACAAGGAATGCGCGAAACGCCCGACGTGCGCGCGAACGACCGCCAACCATGAGAAGGTTATCGCGCGATTAACGCGGTAGCGGAAGGAAGCTCATTCAACTCAAGGCAGCCGCCACCGCTTGCGCTTCCGGCACGACGTTGTGATCGTAGAGCCGCCTGCGGAACGCCGCATGCGCTGCGATCTCGGCACGCTGCGGCCTGCGTCGTCGACCCACGCAAATAACTGCTTCGAATGAATGCGCGCTCAAGCTATGCTCCCTTGCCGCAAACACCAAGCGCCGACAGTCCGACCGGGCGGCGGGGAGGAGATTGATGCCCGGCTCGAAGGCAAATATTCCCGTTCGCCGTCAACTGGCGTTCCTTGCGCTGCTTCTCGCTCTTCTTTCACCTGGTCATACCCCCGCCCGCGCCAGTGATTTCCCGAATCGCCCGGTAAAAATCGTCGTTCCCTTTCCGGCCGGAGGAACCGCCGACGCCATACTGAGGATTGTCGCCGACTGGCTATCGCGCAAATGGAACCAGCCTGTTGTCATCGAGAACCGCACCGGTGGCGCGGGCAATGTCGGCGCCGAACAGGTCTATCATGCAGCGCCCGACGGCTACACGCTGCTGTCGTCGCCGCCGCCGCCGCTCGTGATCAATCACAATCTGTATCCGAAACTGGGCTACGATCCGACCAGGTTCGAGCCCGTTATCGTGATGGCGCAGGTGCCGAATGCGGTGATGGTCAATCCGCAAAACATCAAGGTCTCGAACGTGCCCGAACTGATCGCGTTCCTAAAGGGCAATTCGGATCGAACCATTTGCGCCACGCAAGGCAACGGCACGACCTCGCATCTCACCTCGGAGCTGTTTCAATCGATGGCAAAGGTGAAGCTGCGGCACATTCCGTATCGCGGCTCGGCGCCGGCGCTGCAAGGGCTCGTCGCCGGCGAGGTCGACGTCATGTTCGACAATCTCGGGGTTTCGCTGGCGCTGGCTCAGGCCGGCAAGCTGAAGCTGCTAGCGGTGGCCTCGTCTACCCGCCTGCCGTCGCTGCCGAATGTCCCGACGATCGCCGAAACGCTTCCTGGCTTTGAATCCGTCACCTGGTACGGCATCGTAGCTCCGCCCAACACGCCGAAAGACATCGTCGAAAAGATCAACGCCGACATGAACGAGGCGCTGCGCCGGCCCGAGGTGCTGGATCACTTCAAGAAATTGTCGGCCGTCGCTTTTGGCGGCCCGGTCGACAAGACATCGAAATACATGCGCGAGGAAGTCGAGCGGTGGGCCGCGGTCATCAGGTCGGCGAATATCGAGCTGCCGTAGTTGCGGCCACGACAACCAGCCTGTTGCCTCACGCATATTTCATCATTGCGCCTTGCCGCAAACGGCCCTGCTTGCGTTTTCCGTGTCGGTGCTCCGCGGCCGGTTTCACGCTACGTTTTTCGCGGATAGAGTGATCCGATGAACCCTCGCCTGATTCTGATCCCGCTCATCATCGTCATGACCGCGGCCGGCGCATCGGCGCAGGACAAGGGCACGGTCAATTCAAAGCCGCTGCCGCCGCTCGCCAACCCCGACGATCCCACGATCGGCGCCAAGGAACTGTTCGGCCGCAAGGTGCTGCCGGCGGCGATGCCGACGCGCGTGCACGGCTTCTATGCACATGGCTGCATCGCGGGCGCGGAGGCGCTGCCGATCAACGGCGACAATTGGCAGGTGATGCGGCTGTCGCGCAATCGCAACTGGGGCCATCCCGACCTCGTCGCGCTGCTCAAGCGGCTCGCGGCCAGGGCGCACAGGGATGCGGGCTGGCACGGCATACTGGTCGGCGACATGTCGCAACCGCGCGGAGGTCCGATGTTCACCGGCCACGCCAGCCATCAGGTCGGGCTCGATGCCGACATCTGGCTGACGCCGATGCCGGGGCGGCAGTTGTCGCGCAACGAGCGCGAGGAAATGTCGGCCGTGATGATGGTGCGCAGCGACCGGCTCGACATCGATCCGCATGCCTGGACGCCGAGACATCTGGCGGTGATCCGCGCCGCGGCGCTGGAACCGACCGTGCAACGCATCTTCGTCAACGCCGCGATCAAGAAGGCGCTTTGCCGCGAGGCCAAGGGCGACCGCGGCTGGCTGCAAAAGGTGCGGCCGATGTACGGCCACGACTATCACTTCCACATCCGCATCAAATGCCCGCCCGGCGCCGCCGAATGCGAAAGCCAGCCGGATCCGACCGAAGGCGAAGGCTGCAGCGCCGGCGATTTCGCCTACTGGTTCAGCGACTCGGTGCTGCATCCCAAGCCGCCCCCGGTGCCGCCAAAACCCAAGCCGCCGATGACGATGGCGGCGCTGCCGCCGGCCTGCAAGGCCGTGCTGCATGCGCCGGAT
>CADEDX010000152.1:4024-12654 GCA_902826195.1 uncultured Bradyrhizobium sp.
TGCCAAGGGCACTTTGCCCCCGACCGCCAGTCTGCTATTGTCAGCCCATTGGCGATATTCTGATGGGCCGTAAGCCGTCGGAATTGCCGGAACAGCGCTTCCGCCATCGCTTCCATTGATCAACCAACGCCTGACTGCGGCGCGCGAACAGCGCGCCTGCAAGCATGCACGGAGCGCTATCATGTCACGTCTCACCGGAACTTTGGCCGCATTCGTCTTCCTGCTGGCAACGGTCCATTCGCCAGCGGCCGCGCAGGACAAGACGCTGACCGTCTTCGCCGCCGCCTCGATGAAGAACGCGCTCGATGAAATTGACGCCGCCTATACCGCCAAGACCGGCGTCAAGATTACAGTGAGCTATGCGGCCAGTTCGGCGCTGGCGAAGCAGATCGAACAGGGCGCGCCGGCCGACGTGTTCATCTCGGCCGACACCGACTGGATGGACTACGCGATCGGCAAAAAGAACATCAACGAGCCGACCCGGGTCAACCTGCTCGGTAACAGCATCGTGCTGATCGCGCCGAAGGATTCCAAGGTCGAGAACGTGAACGTCGGCGCCGGCTTCGACCTCGCGAAGCTCGCCGGCGACGGCAAGATCGCGACCGGCGACGTCAAATCCGTGCCAGTCGGAAAATACGCCAAGGTGGCGCTGGAAAAACTCGGTTCGTGGCAGGCCGCCGAGCCGAAATTCGCGATGGCCGAAAGCGTGCGCGCCGCGCTGACGCTGGTCGCGCGTGGCGAAGCCGTGCTGGGCATCGTCTATTCCACTGACGCCAAGGTCGAACCGGGCGTCAATGTCGTCGGCACCTTCCCGGCCGATTCCCATCCGGCGATCGTCTATCCAGTCGCGGCGACGACCACTGCAAAGCCGGGGACGACGGACTATCTCACCTTCCTGCGCTCCACCACGGCGAAGACCATCCTTGAAAAATACGGTTTCAAGTTCCTGGTCAGCCCGTCGACCTGATGTCTGAGATATCGCCGGCCGAATGGACGGCCATCCTGCTGTCGCTGCGGGTGGCCGTCATTGCAACGCTGGTGGCGACACCATTCGGCATCGCGCTGGCATGGCTGCTGGCGCGATATGATTTCTGGGGCAAGTCCATCCTCGACGCGGCCGTGCATCTGCCGCTGGTGCTGCCGCCGGTCGTCACGGGTTATCTGCTGCTGCTGACCTTCGGCCGCCGCGGCCTGGTCGGCGCCTGGCTCGCCGACCATCTCGGCATCGTGTTTGCGTTTCGCTGGACCGGGGCGGCGCTCGCCTGCGGCATCATGTCGTTTCCACTGCTGGTGCGACCGATCAGGCTGTCGATCGAGGCGATCGACCGCCGGCTCGAACAGGCGGCGAGCACGCTCGGCGCCGCGCCCTGGCAGGTGTTTGCCACCGTGACGCTGCCGCTGGCGCTGCCCGGCATATTGGCCGGCATGGTGCTCGGCTTCGCCAAGGCGATCGGCGAGTTCGGCGCCACCATCACCTTCGTCTCCAACATTCCCGGCGAGACCCAGACCATTTCATCCGCGATCTATTCGCTGATCCAGACCCCCGACGGCGACACCGCGGCGGCACGGCTGGTGCTGATCTCCATCGCGATCGCGATGGGCGCGCTGATCGCCTCCGAATGGTTCGCGCGGCGCGCCACAAAACGTCTGCACGGGAACTGACCATGCTGCGCGTCGACGTCACAAGACAGCTCGGCGAATTCTCGCTGGAGGCCAAATTCGAGAGCCAGGGCCGCGTCACCGGCCTGTTCGGCGCGTCCGGCGCCGGCAAGACCTCGCTGATCAACATGATCGCCGGCCTGCTGCGGCCCGACCGCGGCGTCATTGCGCTCGACGATGAGGTGCTGGACGATACGTCGAAGGGTGTGCACGCGCCGCCGCATCGCAGGCGGATCGGCTACGTATTTCAGGACGCCCGGCTGTTTCCGCATCTCGATGTCCGGCAAAATCTCGATTACGGCCGGCGGATGAACCGCCTCGCCGCAGATCCCGCACAGCACAAGCGCATCACCGAACTGCTCGACGTTGGCCATTTGCTCGACCGCCGCCCCGGCCAGCTCTCCGGCGGCGAGCGTCAGCGCGTCGCGCTCGGCCGGGCGCTGCTGTCAAAGCCACGATTGCTGCTGATGGACGAACCGCTCGGCTCGCTCGACGAAGGCCGCAAGGAGGAGATTTTGCCCTATCTGGTCCGGCTACGCGACGAGGGCATTCCGATGGTCTATGTCAGCCACGACGCCGCCGAACTGCGTCAACTGGCGACACAGATCGTGATGCTGAAACGGGGACGCGTCACCGCGCTCGGCGGGGTGACGGTGCTAACGTAGCCCGCAATCGTAGTCTCGTAGGGTGGGTTGAGCTTTTGCGAAACCCATCAAATTCTTGTGCGGAAGCATGATGGGGTTCGCGAAGGGCTCACCCATCCTACGATTGACTGCGACCTGTGGCGTCTGCCCGGCCTCGCATCTTCAATCGATTTTCAAGCCGAGCCGGGTTACCAAGGGCTCCCAGAATTTGACCGCATCGGCCAGCACCTTGCGAAAGCTTTCCGGATCGGACGCCGGCGTCGCTTCAAATCCCGTCTCGATCATGAGCCGCTGGTATTCAGGCGTCGACAACAGCGCGCGCGATGCGCTGGCGATCTTGTCGATGATGGGCTTCGGCGTTCCGGCAGGCGCGAGCAGGCCATAGCTGCTTTCATTGGCGATGCTTGGAAATCCGGCCTGCGCCACCGTCGGCAGATCCGGCGCCGCGAGCAGCGGCGTCGCGCTCGTGACCGCCAGAATGCGCAATCCGCCGGACTTATGCAGCCCCAGGCTTTGCGCCGTGCACCCAACGACTCCCATCGGAATCTGACCGCCGACCAGGTCCGTCATGACCGGCCCGGCGCCCCGATAGGGAATCTGGGCGAGTTCCGGAACGCCGGCGACCGACTTGAACAACTCGCCAACCAGATGGTTGGTCGAACCGACGCCGACGTGACCGTAGGAGATCTTGCCCGGATTGGCTTTGACATGCGCGACGAGTTCGTCCAGCGACTTGACGTGCACCGATGGATGCACCGCGACGCAAAGAGAGCCGACCGCGAGCTGCATGATCGGGTCGAGGTCCTTGTTCGGATCGTAGAGCGGCCTTGCCTTCAGCAGCGCTTCGTTGACGTGCGGCAGCGTACCGCCTAGCAGGATGGTGTATCCGTCAGGCCGCGCCTTGGCGACCGTGGAAGCGCCGAGCGACGCGCCGGCACCGCCGATGTTCTCCACGACGATCGATCCGAGCAGCGGCTTGATCCTCTCGGCCCAGGGCCGGCCCAACGAATCGTAAGCGCCTCCAGGCGGGAACGGCACGACTAGGCGGATGGGCCGATCGGGATAGGACTGCGCCGCAGCAACGCCCGGCAGCACCAGAGGCGCAGCAGCGCCCCCAAGGAGTTTTAGAATATCCCGCCGCGACTTCTGCATGAGGCCCCCAAAGGCTCAAAAGGCTCGCTTGTGCGTTGGCACATACTTCACCTCGGACAGCAGCTTGACAAGATCGGACGCATGGCGCGTGAGGTCGCAGGTCCGCCGGTGCCCACGATTTTCGAACGACAGATCGCGTCCCCAGCGGCGTCCATGGCGCGGAAATACGACGCTTGCCGCGCCTGCTCGCCCTTTTCTTTCCTTTTCTCCGCCCTGCTTCGAGCGCGTTTCAAATCCACGATTGCCGCAAATGAGAACCCGGTTTTCCCCGTTGCTTGCAAGGGAGGTCGTTGCGTCCGGTGGATCAGGCAGTGCGAACCAGATTGTTATTTCAGCGTATGTTGCGCCGCATCGTGGCTGTTACCGCCATCATTATCCCCGTGGCGCTGGCGCCGGAACTGAGTTCGGCCGAAAACTTGCTCGATTTCTTTTTCGGCGGCGGCCAGAAGCACCAGTCCCAGCCTTCGGTGTTCGGCAAAATTTTCAACAATGATCCGCAACCGGGGCAGCCGGGGCAGGTCGCCGCCAGCTCCGGGCCGGCCTTCTGCGTGCGCAGTTGCGACGGCAAATATTTTCCGCTGATGCGCGGCGCGGCCTCGCCGACGCAAATGTGCCAGGCGTTCTGTCCGGCAAGCCCGACCAGGATTTTCTTCGGCGCCAACATCGACAACGCCTATGCCGCAACCGGCGAACGCTACAGCGACAGCGCAAACGCCTTTGCCTATCGCAAGGCGCTGCGCGCCGATTGCACCTGCAACGGCCGCAGCCCGGTCGGCCTGGCGCCCGTCGATCTCGCGTTGGACGGCTCGTTGCGCTCGGGGGACGTGGTCGCCACCGGTGACAGGCCCGTCGTCCAGTCCAGCCTGCCGGCCCGCAACGAGCAGAACCGGATTCAACGTCGCTAGCGTTGCTTACTCCGGCACGATGCGCACCGCGCCGCGCGCGGCGCTGGTGGTGAGCGCAGCATAGGCCTTGAGCGCCATTGTCACCTTGCGGGCGCGCTTCTTGGCGGGCTTCCAAGCGTCGGCGCCGCGCGCAACCATCGCCTCACGGCGTGTGGCCAGCGTGGCATCATCGACCACGAGGCTGATCGAGCGCGCGGGGATGTCGATCTTGATGAGGTCGCCCTCCTCCACCAGGCCGATCAGTCCGCCCTCGGCGGCTTCAGGCGAAAGATGTCCGATCGACAGGCCGGACGAACCACCCGAGAAACGGCCGTCAGTGACCAGCGCACAGACCTTTCCGAGGCCCTTCGATTTGAGGTAGCTGGTCGGATACAGCATCTCCTGCATGCCCGGACCGCCGCGCGGGCCTTCGTAGCGGACCACGACGACATCGCCGGGCTTGATCTTGTTGCCCAGAATGCCTTCGACGGCGGCGTCCTGGCTTTCGAACACCCGTGCCAGTCCCTCGAACTTCAGGATGCTTTCATCGACGCCGGCGGTCTTCACGATGCAGCCCTCGAGCGCGATGTTGCCCGACAGCACGGCAAGTCCGCCGTCCTTCGAATAAGCATGCTCGGCGTCGCGAATGCAGCCGGCGGAACGGTCGGTATCGAGTTCCTCGAACCGGCGCTCCTGGCTGAAGGCAACCTGCGTCGGTACGTTGCCCGGCGCGGCCATGAAGAACTTGCGGACGCTCTCGCTTTTGCTCTGCATGATATCCCAGCGACCGAGCGCGTCCTCCAGCGTCTTGCTGTGAACCATCGGCAGGCCGCGATTGAGCAATCCGGCCCGGTTGAGTTCTCCGAGGATGGCCATGATGCCGCCGGCGCGATGCACGTCTTCCATGTGCACGTCGGCGACCGACGGCGCTACCTTGCAGAGAACAGGCACGCGCCGTGACAGGCGGTCGATGTCCTGCATGGTGAACGGCACCTGCCCTTCATAGGCGGCGGCCAGGAGATGCAGCACGGTGTTGGTCGATCCGCCCATGGCGATGTCGAGCGTCATCGCATTCTCGAAAGCCTTGAAGCTGGCGATTGATCGCGGCAGCGCGGTTTCATCGTCCTGTTCGTAATAGCGCCGCGCCAGATCGACGATCAGGTGGCCAGCCTCGACGAAAAGGCCCTTGCGGTCGGCATGCGTCGCCAGCACCGAGCCGTTACCCGGCAGAGCCAGCCCGAGCGCCTCGGTGAGGCAGTTCATCGAATTGGCCGTGAACATGCCCGAGCACGAGCCGCAGGTCGGGCACGCCGAGCGCTCGATCACTTCGACGTCTTCATCGCTGACATTACTGTCGGCGGCGGCGACCATGGCGTCGATCAGATCGACCGCGCGCTTCTTGCCTTTGAGATTGATCTTGCCGGATTCCATCGGGCCGCCGGAGACGAACACGGTCGGGATGTTGAGCCGCAGCGTCGCCATCAGCATGCCGGGCGTGATCTTGTCGCAGTTCGAGATGCAGACCATGGCGTCGGCGCAATGCGCATTGACCATGTACTCGACGCTGTCGGCAATGATCTCGCGCGACGGCAGGCTGTACAGCATGCCGTCATGGCCCATGGCGATGCCGTCATCGACCGCGATGGTATTGAACTCCTTGGCGACGCCGCCAGCCTTCTCGATCTCGCGCGCGACGAGCTGGCCGAGATCCTTCAAATGCACATGACCAGGCACGAACTGGGTGAAGGAATTGACCACGGCGATGATCGGCTTGCCAAAGTCCTCGTTCTTCATGCCGGTGGCGCGCCAGAGGCCGCGGGCGCCCGCCATGTTGCGGCCGTGGGTCGTGGTTCGGGAGCGGTAGGCGGGCATGACGTTTCCTCTGGATGAAGGTGCGGTTTGTGACGTCTTTTAGACGCTGGACCGCACGGATTAAAGCGGATTGGCGCAGGGTCGCCATGCGGCGGCCCGGCCGGAAATGGCACAGGAACCGGCCCCGGCTACCGTCAGACCACCTCTCGCGCCCGCAGCTCTGCGATGGCGGTTGGGTCATAGCCCAGCGAGGCCAGCACTTCCTCGGTGTGGGCGCTGAGCGCAGGCGCCATGCGGTCGAGCCGGCCGCCGCCATGGGCGAGCTGGAACCCGCTGCCGGCAAAGCGCAGACGCCCATAGGGCGTATCGAGCTCCTGAATGGCGCCGCGCGCCGCGATCTGCGGGTGGTCGATCACTTCCTCGACCTTCCAGATGCTGGCGCAGGGCGCGCCCGCGGCCTCCAGCACCTTTTCCCAATCGCGCGGGACCTTCTTCGCCAGCGCTTCCTCGATGATGGCGCGCAGGGCCGGCTCGTTTTCCTGGCGGGCGAACCAGTCGGCGAAGCGCGGGTCATCCAGCGCATCGGCGCGGCCGAGCGCGGTCATCAACGCGATGTACTGTTTCTCGCTGTTGACGGCGAGCAGCAGATAGCCGTCGCCGGCCTTGAACAGGTTTGCGGTCGGCCGGCGGCTCACCGCCTGATTGCCTGACAGTTGCTGACGGTGACCGGCGACGGAATAATCCGCCACCTGCCCGGACAGGAACGCCAGCGTCGCCTCCAGCATGGAGACGTCGACCAGCTGGCCCTTGCCGGTATGGGTGCGCTGGAACAACGCGCTCGACACGCCGAACGCGGCGGTGGCGCCGGACAGCACGTCACACACCGCAAAGCCGGCGCGGGTCGGCCCGGTCTCGGGGTGGCCGGTGATTGACATGATCCCCGACAGCGCCTGTATCTTGCCGTCATAGCCGGCGCCGGTTCGCCCCGGCCCGGTCTGGCCGAAGCCAGAGATACGCACCATTACGAGCCCGGGGTTGATACGCGAGAGGTCCTCGTAGCCGAGCCCCCATTTCTCGAGGGTACCCGGAGTGAAGTTCTCGATCAGCACGTCGCACTTCGGCACCATCCTCCTGACGAGGTCCTGGCCGCGAGCAGTACGGAGGTCAACGCTGATCAGGCTCTTATTTCTGAGCAGGCTCGCCGCATAGAGCGATTTTCCCTTGTACCGCTTGCCAGTCGACCGAAGCCCATCTCCGTCCAATGGCTCGATCTTGATCACCTCTGCGCCGAAATCCGCCAGCAGCCTGCCGCAGAATGGCCCCGCGATAATAGAGCCGAGCTCGAGCACCCTGCAGCCCTTGAGCGGTCCGCCATCAGTCATTGCGTTCGTCGCCGTGAAGTCATAAAACGCGGATGCTAGCAAAGGCGCTTTAATCACTACAAGTAATAGTTTATCATCGTCTTTTCACCAAAAGTGCATAGGTCGATGAAGCTCCAACAGCTCAGGTATTTGTGCGAAGTCATAGACAGCGGGCTCAGCGTGTCGAAGGCTGCCGCCAAGCTCCACACCGTGCCCTCGGGCATCAGCAAGCAACTCAAACTGCTCGAGGATGAGATCGGTCTTCCACTGCTCCAGCGCAACAGTACGAGGATTACCGGGATCAGCAAAGCTGGCGCCGCCGCGCTGCCGACAATCCGCCGCATACTGAAAGACATCGAGCACGTGCGTCGCATCTCGAGTGAGCTCGTAGGCGAATCGAAAGGACAACTAACAGTGGCGACAACGCACAATCACGCGCGCTATGCGCTAGTGCCGGCGCTACGGCGCTTCGTCCCTGCGTATCCGGGCGTAGAGCTGCAACTCAGACAGGGGACGCCTGAGCAGATTAGCAAATGGGTCCTCTCGGGAGAAGTCGACGTGGGTATAGGAACGGCACCGCTAGGCGCGGAGGCTGCCCTGATAAAGATGCCGTGCTATCAATTGAAGCACAGCGTCATAGTCCGGCGGGGACATCCATTGAGTAAGCTGCGGCGCTTGACTTTGGAGGAGATTGCAAAATACCCGCTCATCGCCAATTATCCGGACACCCGCGTTGGACGTATGGTCGAGGAGGCGTTCTCCGCGAAGGGCATCGACCTCAGAGTCGTGATTCGCGCGACCGACTCGAGCGTGATCAAGAAGTATGTAGGAGTCGGGTTTGGAATCGCCGTGCTGCCGTCAGTGACGGTCAATAGAGACGACGATCCCGGCTTGCAGGGAATTCCAGCCAGCCATCTTTTCAAACCGAGTACAGCTTGCGTTATCATCGTGAAAGGGCAGACCTTGCCCGCTTATGGCCAAGCCTTTATCCGTATGGTGATGAAGACTGCTCCCGACAACATGAAGTAGACGACGTGGAACCGCGGGCACAGATCACGTCATCGCCAGCTCCGCCGTCGTTTCCGCTCTCCACGCGCTGATGTCACCGCATCAGAGTA